>JAJZYO010000167.1 GCA_021798075.1 Actinomycetes bacterium | reverse complement strand
TGTGCACGGTGAAGTCGCTCGGCGCTACGTCGTCGAGTTGGTCCCAAGCGAGCGGGAAGGAAACCGGCACCCCGGGGCGCACCCGCGGGCTGTAGGCGGCGACCACTGTCGCCGTTCCGGCTCTGGTCGAGTCGACGAACACCTTGCCGTCGCGTTGGGATTTCATGAACTCTGTCGTAGCCACTTCCGGGTCGAGAGCTTCGGCCCGGGCTGCCAGCGCCCGGGTCGCGGCGGCCGCATCGGCCGACGCCAGGTCGGCGACGGGCACGAACACGTGCAAGCCCTTGGCGCCGCTCGTCTTGATTGCTCCTTCAAGGCCAAGCTCGGCCAGGGCTTGGTGGACCGAGCGCGCGGCGCGCACGGCCATCTTGAAGTGATCCCCACCGGGTGGGTCGAGGTCGAGGACAATATGAGTCATGCGGTCCGGGCGGTCGGCTCGCACCAGGGCGGGGTGGTACTCGATGGCTCTCTGGTTGGCAAACCACAACAGGGTACGGCGGTCGTTGCACAACGCGTATGACACCTCCCGTTTGGAGGTGCCCGCCCAAAACTTCGCCGTCGGGATCCAAGCAGGTGCGTATTTGGGCATGTTCTTTTGCATGAAGGCATCGTGGCCGCGGTGCACCCTGATCACCGAGAGGGGCCGGCCTTCGAGCTCGCGGATTATCCGTTCGCTGACCCCGTCGAGGTAATCGACCAAGTCCCGCTTGGTCGCGTTGGACCCATCGAAAAGGACCTCGTCGAGGTGGGTGAAAGAAATGCCTTCGGAAACGTCATCGCCGCTCCCACCGGCAGGGTTCATCTGACCTCGACTCTAGATGACGTTGTTTCGACCTCGACGGCGAGGGCCGGGAAGCTCTCGGCGTCGCCTGGGCCCCGCCTGGGCTGAGGTGACGCGACACTAACGGGCGTTGGATAATCCTTGGATGGGCCCGCTTGATCCCGCCGTCCGCGCCGCCGAGCCCGACGACGTGCCGGCCATCGTCGGCCTAGTCCACGAGCTCGCCGCCTACGAGCGTGCCCCGCAGTGCTGTGCCCTCACCGAGGCACAGCTGCACGCCGCACTTTTCGGTGCCCGGCCGGCCCTCTTCGGCCATGTCGCGCTGGCGGGCGGCCAGGTCGTCGGTTGCGCTCTTTGGTTCTTGAACTTCTCCACTTGGCGCGGCGTGCACGGGATCTATGTCGAAGACCTCTACGTCCAGCCGGCCCATCGGGGCCAGGGCCTCGGGGCCGCGTTGCTGAAGGAGCTGGCCCGGGAGTGCGCGCGGCGCGGGTTCGCCCGCCTCGAGTGGTCAGTGCTCAACTGGAACAAGCCGGCGATCAGCTTCTATAGCTCGCTCGGGGCACAAGCCCAAGACGAATGGACCGTCTACCGCCTGAGCGGGAGCGCTCTGGCCGCGCTGGCCAAGGGCTGACGAGGGCATCCGGGTTGGACGGAGAGGTCACCGGCCAGACGGGCTCGGCAGGGGCTGGGGCACCCGCTTCAGGGGGGAGCCGGGGCGGAGGTGACCCGGCCGGCGCAGGAGGGGAACTGCTCTGGGAGGCGCCTTTGGAGCGCAAGGCTGCCTCTCAGCTGGGGCGGTGGTGCGCCGAGCACGGCTTTTCCTCTTACCAAGAGGCGTGGGAGTGGTCGGTGGACGAGGCTACGGCGGGGCAGTTCTGGTCGGACGTGGCGCGCCTCGCTGGCGTCACCTGGCGCCGGCAGCCCGACTGCGCCCTCGAGCGCGACCCGGCCAGGGTCCCGGGCTGGCGGTGGTTCCGGGGGGGCGAGCTCAACTACGCCGAACGGATGCTCGTCGCGCCGCCGGCCGGCCCCGGGTCAGTGGCCGTCGTGGCGCTCTCGCAGACGAGGCCCCCGTCCGAGCTTTCCTGGGACGATCTGTCCGACCTGGTCGCCCGCATCCGGACCGGCTTGCTCCGAGCCGGTGTGGGCCAAAGGGACGCCGTGGCGGGTTACCTCCCGAACGTGCCCGAGGCCCTGGCGGCGCTGCTCGCCTGTGCCAGCCTGGGGGCGGTCTGGGCCTGCTGCGCGCCGGAGATGGGAGTGGCCGGCGTGCTCGACCGCCTCTCGCAGGTCGCGCCGGCGGTGCTCATAAGCGCGGACGGCTACCGCTACGGCGCGAAGACAGTTGACCGCCGGCGGGAAGCAGAGGCCATAAGAGCGGGCCTGCCGTCGGTGCGCGAGGCGGTGTGGCTCGGCTACCTGGACGCCGAGCGCCCTCCACCTAAAGGCTGGGCCCCGTGGAGCGCCTTTGTCGCCGAGCGCGACCCGCTCGAGTTCGCAGCGGTCGGCTTCGAGCACCCCCTTTACGTCCTTTTCTCCTCGGGAACCACGGGCAAGCCGAAAGCGATCGTGCACGGCCACGGGGGGATCCTCTTGGAGCACGCCAAGGCCTTGCGTCTGCACTTCGATGTCGGACCAGGCGACCGCTTCTTCTGGTTCACGACGACGGGGTGGATGATGTGGAACTTCAACGTCTCGGCCCTGCTCGCCGGTTCGGCCGCCGTCCTGTTCGACGGGGACCCGTGGTGGCCCACGCCGGGAGCCCTCTGGGAGGCGGCGGCGTCGGTCGGCACGACCTGCCTCGGTGTCGGGGCGAGCTACCTCGTGGCTTGCATGAAAGCGGGGTTGCGCCCCTCGGGGCGAGGTCTCGCCTCCTTGAAGGCGCTCGGGTCCACCGGCTCGCCCCTGCCGGCGTCCGCGGGTCACTGGGTGTACGGGGCGGTGAAAGAGGACCTGATGTTGGGTTCGTTCAGCGGGGGCACCGACGTCTGTACCGGCTTTGTCGGCCCGAGCCCGCTCCATCCCGTGTGGGCGGGCGAGATCTCGTGCCGATGCCTCGGTGCCAAGGTCGAGGTGTACGACGATGACGGCCGAGCGGTGGTGGGACGGGAGGGCGAGTTGGTGCTGACCGGCCCGCTGCCGTCGATGCCGGTGGGCTTCTGGGGGGACGACGGGGCTCGCTACCGCGCCGCCTATTTCGAGCGGTTCCCGGGCGGGCGCGTGTGGGCGCACGGCGACCGGGCCGTCTTGACCCGCCGGGGGAGCCTCGTCATCTCCGGGAGGTCGGACGGGACATTGAACCGCGGCGGGGTCCGCGCCGGCACCGCTGAGCTCTACTCAGTCATAGAGTGCCTTCCTCGGGTCGCCGACAGCCTCGCCGTCCACTTGGAGGACTCCGACGGTGGGCCGGGCGAGATCTGGCTTTTCCTGGTTGGGAAAGAGGGCACTTCCTTCTCCGAAGACGAGCTCGCCGAGGAGGTCCGCGCCGCCGTGCGGAGGGAGCTTTCACCTCGCTACGTCCCCGACAGGGTCCTTTTGGTGCCGGCGGTCCCCCGCACTTTGTCCGGCAAGAAGCTCGAGGTCCCCGTGAAGCGGCTCCTTTCGGGCGTGCCCGCCGACGACGCCCTGGTGCCGAGCGCGCTCGCCAACCCCGAGTGCTTGTCCACCTATGCCCAACTGGCCAAAGAGCGCTCCAAGAAGCGTGCCCGGTGACGGCCCCGCGGCACCGGGGGGCCCGGCGCAGCTGGCTACATCTTGGGACTGGCTACGAAGATGCAAAAAGGGTGCCCGGCGGGGTCCGCGTAGACGCGGATGGGCTCGTCGGGGTCGTCGGCGCGGTCGAGGAGAAGGGTTGCCCCGAGGCCAAGAGCCCGCCCGTGCTGCACCTCGAGTTCGCTCGCCGTCTCGACCGTGAGGTCGAGGTGCATCTGCTGGGGGACGTCGCCTTCCGGCCAGGTCGCCTTCGGCAGGTCGGCCACCTGCTGGAAGGCAATGGTCGGGCAACCCGAGGGGTGGCGGAGGACGAGCCAGTCCTGGCCCCGTTCGTCCGGTTCGCCGGCGCCCGGCAGCTCGTCGCCGGGCTCGTAGACGAAGCCCAGCAGTTCCCGGTAGAACTCGGCGAGCGAACGGGCGTCGGTCGTGTCGAGGACCGTGGACCGCAGCCTCGGGAAGGTGCGAGCTTCTCCCATTCGGGTCAGAGCATCCCGAAGTGCGTCCCGGAGGCCGGGGCGGGCAAGGTCGTGGTCGCCACAGCGGTCACCGGCCGACTGTAGCCGCCGCCTCGGCCCGGGGTGGCTGCCGACTCTCTTAGTGAGGTAGCGCCCGCGTTAGGTGGCAATCGCCTGCTCCGGACGACCGAGCACCCCCATAGGCTCGCGCTGGCGCGGCTGCGGCTCGCCTTTCGCGCAGTAGACCGGTACCGGTGGGAGGCGACCGCAACGATGGCTTGGCCATAGAGCGCCAGGTTGCGCACGTGTTCTCCCTTGTCGTCGAGGCGCTGGCGGAGGCCACAGACGCTCTTTTGGGCGGTGAGCCCTCCGAGGGGAGCCGGGTCGTCGCGGGCGACGAATCGGTCGATGAGCTGACAGGGAGCCTGTCCGAGGCGATCTGGCGGGAACTCGAGCGCTTCGTCCCCGCCAACGACGAAGCCCGCTGGCTGATCGGGCTGTTGCTGGTCCTGCCCGAGCTCGAGCGCAGTGCCGACCTCGCCGAGCACATAGCGCAGCGCGCCGTGGGCAACGTGGGGCCCGGCATGTCCCCCCAGTCCCGGGGCATCGTGCAGCGCATGTCCGAGGTGGCGCTCGAGATGTGGCGGACGGCAACAGACAGCTACGTGAGGCGCGCGCCCGCTTGGGCCGGCTTGGACGAGGCGGACGACGAGCTCGACATCCTCCACGAGAGGCTCACGAACGAGGTGGCACACGCCGCCATGCCGCCCGATGTCGGCGCGCAGGTCACCTTGCTCGGCCGGTTCTACGAGCGTCTCGGGGACCACGCCGTCAACCTCGCTCGCCGCATCGAACTGTCCGGCGCCGGCCGGCCTCTGCCCGAAACCTCCAGCCGGCCTAAGCCCGGAGCCTCCAGCCGGCCTGAGCCCGGAGCCTGACGCCAGACCCGCACCTGTCCGGTGCCACCGTGCTCAACCCCACCCGAGCTCGGAGAGGCGCCGGTCTGAGATGCCGAAGTGGTGCGCGACTTCGTGGATGACGGTCCGGGTGACGATTTGGACTAGCTCTTGCTCGTCTCGGGCGATGGCGCTGATCGGTCCCCTGAAGATCGTGATCCGGTCGGGCATGGCACCGACGTAGGAGACCGGCGAACGGCGGGTCAAGTCGACCCCCTGGTAAAGGCCGAGCAGGGTGCCCCTCACGCCGGCCAGTTGGGCCGGGGTCGGCCAGTCCTCGACGAACACGGCGAGGTTGTCCATGAACTTGGCGAGCTCCTCGGGGATGTGGTCGAGAGCTTCGGCCACGAGGCGCTCGAAGTGCTCCCGGGTCGTCTCCACGGCACCGTCCCCCCT
>JAJZYO010000166.1 GCA_021798075.1 Actinomycetes bacterium | reverse complement strand
CGTCCCTTGCACGACCACTGGCACTTCGACCCTTCCGGGTACCTCTGTCCCCGGAGGGGAGCCCACCACGACGGTGCCCGGCGGGGCTGCTACGACCGCTCCGAGCACGTCGAGCCTGCCTGGTACCTCGACTTCGACGACCACCGTCCCGACCAGCGCCACTGGCTCTTCGGGAAGCTCGCCGGGCTATACCGGCCAGCCGGCGGTGACCCCGGCGTCGACGGCTACAGGCGGGCAGGGCGCCACCACTCAGGCCGGGCGTGGTGGGGGGGCCGGAGCCACGGCACCGGCAACGACCCTGCGCCCCCCCGGTGGGGTAACAACCACGACCACTCCGGCATCACCGCCAGCGGCGGTGCCGGCGAGGCTGTCCCAGCCGGCCCCCAACGCCCTGGCGGCAGCGGCCAGCTCTACGACGACCAGCCGTCACGCCACGCCTTCGCGCGCCGGCGACAGCTCGTCCACCAGCTCAGGAAGACCCAGCCTCTCAGGTGCTAGTGGCAGCTCGGGCGGCAGGCGCAGCCACACGACCTTGGCGGGCACCACCCACCCAGGCGCCCATACTGGCGCTCCCGACCGCGACGCCACTGCAAGTGGGCCCCCTACGACGGTCAAACGGCGGCCTCCCGCGGCGATCGTTGCCGCACCTCCTCCTGCCGACACGGCGCCGATAGTCGAGGCCCCCGAAAGGGCGGTTGCCGGCAAACCCCTCAAGCTCTCCGGCTCGGGGTTCAAGGGCACTTCCAAGGTGGAGATCGTGCTCGACACCAAGGGGCCCCAGGTAACGGGTTCCGTGGTGACGAAGTCGGACGGCAGCTTCAAAGCATCGGTCGCGGTGCCCGCACGTGCTCCCGAAACGGACAAGATCAAGGTGGTCGGTACCTCGGCCGCCGGCAAGAAGACCCAGCTCGCGAAGGTCATCCTGGTCGTCGCCGAAGGCGACGTGCCAGCAACTGGAGGCGCGGGACTGGCCAGGCCGGTACTTCTGACCCTTGCGGGTGTGATCCCGCTCGTCACTTGGCTGGTGCTTGAGTTCCTTGGCTGGCGTAACCGCCGGCTCGACAAGAAAACCGGTTAGCTCTCCACCTGGCCTTCGAGCCAGTCGACCTTGATCCCAGTAGCCTCCAGCCACGCCGCGGCGGAGTCGAGCGCCTCGGTCGTCCCGTCGAGCTCACACACGATCCAACCGGTATCGTCCTCCACGTTGGCGCGCCGTATGTTGGCGATCACCCCGTGCTCAAGGGCGAGCTTGGCTATAACCGGCTCTGGTACGAGCGCCTCAGGGAACGTGAGGCGCACCTTCACGGGCTTGGTCAAGGAGCCACCCCCACCTTCTGCGCTGTGCCGTTTAGATTGCCAGAGCGAAGACCCTCCAAGTCGAGGGTCACGTAACGGTAGCCGGCCGACTTCACAGCCGAAACGAGCTGCTCACGGTGCTCCACGGCGCGGCCGATCTCGGCCAACGGGAGCTCGACGCGGGCGAGGTCGCCGTAGTGGCGGACCCGGAGCGCAAGGAAGCCGAGCGCCTTCAGGGCCTCCTCCGCCCTCGCCACGGCGCCCAGGGTGCCGACGGTGACAGGCGTGCCGTAAGGGAGCCGCGACGCGAGGCAAGCAGCAGCAGGCTTGTCCCATGTGCGCAGGCCGAGCGACCTGGACGCCTCTCGGACGAGAGCCTTGGTGAAGCCCGTTTCGACGAGGGGGAAACGGGCGCCGGCGGCCTTTGCAGCCGCTTGGCCGGGCCGGTAATCAGATAGGTCGTCGACGTTGACGCCGAGCACTACAGCGGCCGGGCCCCTACCGGAGACCTCTCCCAACTCTGCCGCTAGAGGCAGGAGCGCCCTCATTAGCTCGTCCTTGCAGTGCCAGCAGCGGTCCCGCCCGTTGGCCGCATAGGAGTCACGGGAGAGCTCGTGGGTCTCGGCCTCTCGGTAGCCAAGCCCCCACTCCGCTGCCAAACAACGGCAGTCAGCCAGCTCGGAGCGAGCCAACGAAGGGGACACGGCCGTCACAGCGAGCGAGCGCTCCGGACCGAGAACGTCGTTGGCCACCCAAGCGAGGAAGGCGGAGTCAGCCCCGCCGCTGAAGGCGACCACGACCGCTTCGAGATGGCCGAGCCACTCGCGGAGCCGAAGGAGCTTGTCGTCCATGATCAGCTAGCCCCACAAAGCCCGAGCACGTCTTCGACAGAGGCGACCACGCCGGTATAAAAGGGGCCGAAGTCGGCATAGCGCGCGGAAGCCTCGTCGAAGCGCATGGCGTGCACGCACTCTTTCAGGTCGTCGGGGGTGCAGGCGAACAGCGTAACCCCCCACTCGTAGTCGTCCAGCCCAGTGGAACCGGTGACCAACTGCAGTACCCTCCCGGCGAAGCGGTGCCCGCTCGCGCCGTGCTCGCGCATAAGGCTCAGCCGGGCCTCGTAGTCCAGCTGGTACCAGTTATCGGTGGCCTCGCGCCGTTTCGACATCGGGTAGAAGCACAGTGCCCGCATACCATCGGGAGGCAGCTGAGGGTGGAGGCGGGGCTCGAGGCGTTCGGGTGGCATCCCGCGCGCGTACTCCGAGACTTCGGTGAGCGAGACATACGACGTTGCCAGCTCGAGGCCGGCGAGGGCGAGGGTGCTCTGCGCCTGGCGAAGTGTGACAATGTCAGGCCCGAGGAGCATGGAACCGAGATCCGCCTTGTGGCCGAGCACCGCAAAGGTGACGACCTGCACTCCTGCTCCCTCTGCTGCCTTCACCGCCGCCGTTATGGCCTCCACGTCCGAACGCGGCCCCAACTTCCAGAACAAGTGGAGGACCACCCAGCCTTCTCTCGGGACCAACTGCTCCACAGGCATCGGTGCCAGGCTATCCGCCCTTTAGGTCATGTCCCCGGCCGGTCGGCCCTTTCGCGCGCCGAGGTCCTCCTTAGGGCACTGCCCCTCGGTGGGCCGACCTCTTCAACCCGGCCCGGTGACGGCGCGCATGAAGGCGGAGCTGGAGCATCCGTAGCGCTCCAGCAGTGAAGACCACGGCACCCCCAAGCGCTGCGGCCAAGAGAAGGTCGAGTGCCAGGGGGATCTTCCAATGGATGCCAAAGAAGGTCACCTTCACGTCCTGAAGGTTTTCGAGTACGAAGACGACCATCACGACCAGCAGCGCGAGGCCAATGGCCAAGGCCGTCCAAGCCGCGCTTGTCCTAGTCGCAGGGGCGCCCTTCTTGCCCTCGGGCGGGGCGGCCCCAGAGGCGTCGGTGCCAGGCGAAGGCGCTTGCGAGCCATCTCCGAGCGCCGGGGGTGCCCCGGCGAGCTGGTCCTCCCCGGCGAGCTGGTCCTCGGCGTCACCTGGGCCCGGATTGGCCTTTTCTGAAGACATAGGCGACCCCTCCTTTTGCTGGGGCTCCTTGACGATGACTTGCTTGCCAGCAAGTCCAGGGTACAACGCGCGAAAAGGGGCACTCCGAAAAGTGCCCCTTTTTTGCAAGCTACTTACGAGGGTCGCCCGCTACAGCGCAGGTCCCCGCCTGCCTAGAAGTCGTCCATCCCGCCCCCGCCAGGACCGGCGGGAACAGCCGGCTTCTCCTCGGGCTTGTCCACGACAACGGCTTCGGTCGTGAGGAACAGGCCGACGATCGAGGCGGCATTTTGGAGGGCCGAACGCGTCACCTTGACGGCGTCGATCACCCCGGCCTTAAAGAGGTCCTCGTAGTCACCGGTGGCGGCATTGAGACCTTCGTTGGCCGGAAGGTTGCGGACTTTTTCGACCACGACGCCACCTTCGAGGCCGGCGTTGGTAGCGATCTGCTTGAGCGGCTCCTCGACGGAACGGGCCACGATCTTGGCGCCGACCGCCTCATCACCGTCGAGCTTCTCGGCCCGGTCCAAGATGGCCGCCTGGGCACGGAGGAGCGCTACGCCGCCTCCAGGGACAACACCCTCCTCGACGGCAGCCTTGGTCGTCGAAACGGCGTCCTCGATCCGGTGCTTCTTTTCCTTGAGCTCGACCTCGGTCGCAGCGCCAACCTTGATCACTGCCACGCCGCCCGCCAGCTTGGCGAGACGCTCCTGGAGCTTCTCCCGGTCGTAGTCGCTGTCGGTGTTCTCGATCTCCGACCTGATCTGGCTTATGCGGCCCTTGATGTCGGAATCGGTGCCGGCGCCCTCGACGATCGTCGTCTCGTCTTTTGTCACGACAACCTTGCGCGCCTTGCCGAGAAGGTCCAACGTCGCGTTTTCCAGCTTGAGCCCGACTTCCTCGGAGATGACCTGGCCGCCGGTCAGGATCGCTATGTCCTGGAGCATGGCCTTCCTCCGCTCGCCGAAGCCCGGCGCCTTCACGGCCAAGCTCTTGAACGTGCCCCGGATCTTGTTGACGATGAGCGTCGCGAGGGCCTCGCCCTCGACGTCCTCGGCAATGACCACGAGCGGCTTGCCAGCCTGCATCACCTTTTCGAGCAAGGGCAAGAGGTCACGGACGGCAGAGATCTTGGCGCCGAAGAGCAGGATGTAAGGGTCTTCCAGCACCGCCTCCATCCGCTCCGGGTCGGTCACAAAGTGGGCCGAGATATAACCCTTGTCGAAGCGCATACCCTCGACGAGGTCGAGGTCCATGCCGAAGGTCTGCGACTCCTCGACGGTGACCACGCCGTCCTTGCCGACCTTGTCGATGGCCTCCGAGATCATCTCGCCGATCTCGGGGTCAGCAGCCGAGATGCCGGCCACCTGGGCGATCTGGCTCTTGGTCTCGGTCTCCCGGGCCAGCTCCTTCAGGCTGCCTATGGCAGTCTCAACGGCTGCCTCTATACCCCGGCGCAATGACATCGGGTTTGCCCCGGCAGCCACGTTGCGCAGGCCTTCGCGCACCATGGCCCAGGCGAGCACCGTGGCCGTCGTCGTCCCGTCACCTGCGACGTCGTCGGTCTTCTTGGCGACCTCCTTCACGAGCTCGGCCCCCACCCTCTCATAGGGGTCCTCGAGGTCGATCTCCTTGGCGATCGAGACACCGTCGTTTGTGATCGTGGGCGCGCCCCACTTCTTCTCGAGAACCACGTTTCGGCCCTTGGGGCCCAGCGTGACGCGCACTGCGTCGGCCAGCTGGTTCATACCCTTCTCCAGGGCCCGGCGGGCTTGTTCGTCAAAAGCAATCAGCTTGGGCATCGGTCTATCGCTCCTCCGTTGCGCTCCGACCGGGGGCCCCGGTCTGCTCCTTGGTTAGCACTCGAACACGTCGACTGCTAACACTACAGCGTAACGACCACTACCGCGCAAGGTCGATACCGAGAAGGAGGAAAAGTTGGCTCAGCCGCCGGCCACGGCGGGCACGACCGAGACGACGGCGCCCTCCGGTACGGCTGT
>JAJZYO010000165.1 GCA_021798075.1 Actinomycetes bacterium | reverse complement strand
GCCGAGGTCGTGGCGAGCATTGACGGCTGCTACCAGGTGGCCTACGTGCACGGGGTCGAAAGTTCCCCCGAGGATCCCGATGCGCTCACCCATCTAAGACGCTGGGAATTGCCTCGTGGCGGGATGAGTCGTGGCCGGATGGGGCCCGTGAGTAGCCACTCCCCGGGGTCGCGATGCGCCTCGATCTACAACCCAGATCAACATGGAGTACTCCCATCTCTTGTAACTACTGTATCGTCTGGCACCAGCAACCTTAGGGTTGCCTGGGCCTGCGTGAACGTCTCCAGGTGTGCCGTAAACGACTTGCCCCGCGCTCTTCAGCCTGTCACGGTTAAACGTCATGGCAAGCGAGCAGCTAAAGACCTGGACGCCCTCGTCATGGCGAGGCCGTAAGGCCGAGCAGCAGCCAGAGTGGCCGGACGAGCACGCCTTGGAGCAGAACCTCAAAGTGCTTTCGACGCTCCCACCGCTCGTCTTTGCTGGCGAAGCCCGTGCGCTCCGTCGCTCACTCGCGGAGGTGGCCGAGGGCCGCGCATTCGTCCTTCAGGCTGGTGACTGCGCAGAGTCGTTTTACGACTTTTCCGCGGACAGCATCCGCGACAAGTTGAAGGTCATTTTGCAGATGGCGATCGTGCTCACCTATGGCACTGGCGTCCCAGTGGTGAAGGTGGGACGGATCGCCGGCCAGTTCGCCAAGCCCCGCACATCGCCCTACGAGGTGGTCGGGGGAGAACAGATCCCCGTCTTCAGGGGCCACATCGTAAACGACGACGCGCCGACGGCCCAAGGCCGCCGACCCGACCCGTCCCGCCTTATAGCGGCGTACCACCAGTCAGCTTCAACGCTCAACCTTCTGAGAGCCTTCACCAAGGGCGGTTTTGCCGACCTCTCGCAGGTCCACATGTGGAACCAAGAGTTCGTTGCTTCTAGTCGCGAAGGGGAGCGCTACGAGGCGACCGCAGGCGAGATCGAGCGGGCTATGCGCTTCATGGCGGCCTGCGGGATCGACCTCCAGGCGGAGGAGGCCCTTCACCAAGTCGATTTCTACACGAGCCATGAGGCGCTCATCCTCGGCTACGAGGAAGCCCTGACGCGCAGGGACTCGCTCTCGGGCGACTGGTACGACACCTCGGCGCACCTTCTCTGGTGCGGAGAGAGGACCCGGCAGCTTGACGGTGCGCACCTTCACTTCCTCTCGGGCATCAACAACCCGGTCGCGGCGAAGGTCGGCCCGGGCGCGACCCCAGATGAGGTCGTAAAAATCTGCGACATCTTGGACCCTCGGCGCGAACCGGGCCGCCTCACTCTCATAAGCCGCATGGGGACAGGGAAAGTCGAGAGCAGCCTGCCTCCTTTGCAGGAGGCCGTCCGGGCGTCTGGTCACCCCGTCGTCTGGGTGTGCGACCCGATGCACGGCAACACCTTCACTTCGGAGTCTGGGCGAAAGACGCGCCATTTTGAGGACGTAATGGCAGAGATATCGGGGTTCTTTGCCGCCTGCGCCGAGAGTGGGACCTGGCCCGGGGGTGTCCACGTAGAGCTGACCGGCGACAGCGTCACCGAATGCCTTGGCGGTGCCGAAGAGATCGCGGAGGACGACCTCGAGTTGCGCTACACGACCACATGCGATCCCCGTCTCAATGGGCGCCAGTCGCTCGACCTTGCCTTTAGGGTGGCGGAGCTACTGAGGGCGGGCTGAGCCTCTGCAGGCTTTGCCGATTGGTTTGTCAGGAGGCGGACGTGTTCCGAAGGTTGGGTGGGTTGGCGGCGGCGCCCCTTCTCGTGGCGTCGCTCGCCTTCATGGTGGCGGTGGCAACAGCCGGAGCGGCGAGCGAGGCGACGCCAGCATCTGCGGCACCGGCCAAGTGGTCGACGCTCGGTGCCGAGAGCCCGGTAGCCCTCGCGGCCAACGAGCTTGACGGCGTGGCGTGCTGGACGGCGGGCGGCTGTGTGGGCGTAGGCCACGCGGCTGCCGAGCCCGGCCAGCCAGCACTCGTCGAGGACCTCGGTGCGAGCGGCTGGACCCTCGCTGCCACGCCCCCGGCGCCTGGCTCCTACCGCAACTACCTAGAAGCGGTCTCCTGCACCTCGGCGGAATTTTGCGTAGCTGTCGGCTATTACCAGGACAACGCTCTTCCGGCTGAGCCGCTGATCGAGACCTACGACAACGGCACCTGGTCAGTCACCCCCGGCACCGGGCCAGGCAAGGGTGGCAACTACTTGACGGGTGTTTCTTGCTCGGCCGCCGGCAGCTGCGTGGCCGTTGGGTACTACTCCAACGAGCACACGGACCGTGTGCTCGTCGAGACTTTGGCAGGTGGGACGTGGTCTCTCACCCCAGCCGCTGACCTCGGCTACGGCGCCAACGAACTAGCCGCGGTGTCGTGCCCGACGAGCGGTCAGTGCTACGCGGTCGGTTACTACAAGGGGGGTGCTGGCACTGACCAGGCCCTGGTCGAGGACCTTGTCAACGGCACGTGGACGATAGCGCCTGCGGTGGACCAAGGGACCAAGGCAAACCGCCTCGAGGGCCTCTCTTGCCCGGTCGCCGGCACCTGCGTTGCCGTCGGCACTTATTTCAATGGTCACGCCTACCAGACGCTGGCAGAAGGCCTTGCCGGTGGTTCCTGGGCGCTGGAGAGGACCCCTGACGCCAGCGTGGCAAACAACGCCCTGGCCAGCGTTTCCTGCCCTGTCGCTGGCACGTGCACAGCGGTCGGGTCTTACTCCGACGGACGGGCATCGCAATCTCTCGTCGAAGGTCTCTCTGGAGGCTCCTGGCACCATCAGACGAGCCCTGAACAGCCCGGAGGCGGCAACACCTTGGCCGGCGTCTCTTGCCCGGCAGTGGCAACTTGCAGTGCGGTCGGTGGTTACTCCGTCGCCGGTGCGGACCAGGTCCTGGCGCTCAGCTCCTCTGGCAGCGCGTGGTCGCTCGTCTCGGCGGAGGGCCAGGACTCCCCGCAGGCATCTCTCGAGGGGGCCTCCTGCCCGGCCGCGGGCAATTGCGTGGCGGTCGGGAGCTCGCCGGGCCAGAGCGGGGCCGCACAGGCGCTAGCCGAGACATACGCATCTGGCAGTTGGGCGGTCGCAGTGGTTGCGGCCCCGGCTGGGACCGAGGCGAGCTACCTGAGCGGGGTCTCCTGCCCAGCCCTCGGCTCCTGCGTAGCCGTCGGCTACGACCTGAGCACCAGTGGCACGGCCCAGGCTCTCGCCGAAGTGGACAGCGCCGGGGCCTGGACGGTCGCGCCCCTACCGTTGCCGAGCACGACCGGGAGCTACCTGAGCGGGGTCTCCTGCCCAACCATCGGCTCCTGCGTCGCAGTGGGCTATGACATCGGAGCGAGCGGCACGCCTCAAGCGCTCGTCGAGTCCTACAGCGGGGGGACGTGGTCGGTGTCGCCAGCGCCGCTCCCAGCTAGTGCAGGTTCGAGCTACCTGAGCGGGGTCTCCTGCCCAGCCGCTGGTACCTGCGTAGCAGTAGGTCACTACTCCTCTGCCGGGGGATCTTCGTCCAGCTCGACCCGGACGCTGGTCGAAGGCCTTTCGGGCAGCTCGTGGTCGGTGTTGCAGAGCGCTGACGACGGCAATGGCGCCAATGCTCTGGACGCCGTGTCGTGCCCCACGACTAGCAGCTGTTACGCCGTCGGGTACTACTGGCTCGGTGCCGCCTACCGGCCTCTCGTCGAGGCCATCGCGGGGCCGGCTGGCGCCGCGACCATAAGCACGGCACCCAGCCCGGCTGGTGGGTACCTGGTTGGGGTCTCCTGCTCGGCATCGTCTGTCTGCGCTGCGGTCGGGCACCGTTCGGGGCCGTACGCGGAGCAAGCCCTCGTAGAGGTGCTGACCAACGGATCGTGGGTGGTCGCTCCCAGCTATGACAGCTCCCCGAAGGCGCTAAATGGGCTCGCCGGGGACTCCTGCGCCGGTACGTCATGCGTGGCTGTGGGTTCGTACCGCGACGGCTCGGCCCTCCTGGCCCTGGCCGAGTCTGGCCGGTTGGCTGCTGCATCCACTTCGACGCCCACTACATCGACTGCCCCAAGCACGACTGCCCCAGTCACGACTGCCCCAGTCACGACTGCCCCAGTCACGACTGCCCCAGTCACGACTGCCCCAGTCACCAGGACCACGCGTCCGGCCACTCGAAAAGCGGTAGCAACGGCCACGGCCATCTCCTCGGTGCCCAACCCACTCACCGTGGGCCAGAGGGTTACTTACAGGGCAGTCATCCGGCCTGCCCCGGTCGGCGGCACGGTCACTTTTACCGACGACGGCGTGTCATTGGTCCCCTGTCGGACAGTCCCGGTCAGCGCCAGGGGAGTCGCCACGTGCTCGGTCGTCTACTCGGCTCCGGGCGACCACGTCATAGAGGCGCTCTACTCGGGTGCGGCGGCCTTTGCCTCGTCGGTCTCGGGCCCCTACGGCCAGCTCGTTGTTGCGCCGGCACCGCCCGCGCAGGGGTACTGGCTCGCCACTCGCCTGGGCGATGTGCTCGCCGCCGGCGCCTCGCGCCACCTGGGCAGCTTTGCCACAACAGGCAAGAACCCCCTTACTGCAATAGCAGCCACCTCCGACGGGAACGGCTACTGGGTGGTAGCGGCGGACGGGATGGTGCGAGCTTTTGGCGACGCCCATTACTACGGTGGGCTTTTGAAGCTGAAGGTGCACGTGGACGACATCGTCGCCATCGAGCCGACACCGGACAACCGGGGTTACTGGCTGGTGGGTCGCGACGGCGGCCTTTTCGCCTTTGGTGACGCCGTCTACAAAGGCTCGCTCGTTGCTGAGCACCGCCACGTCGCAGACGTCGTAGGCATGGCTTCGGTGCCCGGCGGTTACCTGGTCGCCACTTCGGGCGGGGGCGTCTTCAGCTTCGGGAAGGCCCATTTCTACGGCTCACTTGCGGAGCGAAAGGCGCACGTGGGTGACATCAAGGCGATCGTTTCGGAGCCCGGCGGGACCGGCTACCTGCTTGTAGGGGCCCACGGGAGCGTGTACACCTTCGGCAGCGGCGCTCACTTTTATGGTTCGTTGCCCGCCGAGCACGTCGGCGCTTCAGACATCGTCGGCATCGCGCTGACTCCCGACCACCTCGGGTATTTCCTGGCAGGGGCGAACGGGGCCGTCTACGGCTTTGGCGACGCGCACGCCCGGCCTTCGCCTCCTGGGCTGGCGGCCCACCTGCCGGTCGTGGCTATCGCCGGCCGCTGATCCGCGCTAATTGTTGACTAAGCCGATCAGGATTGGTAAGAATGGTTCCGATGACTTCTACCGAGGTGCGCACCGAAGCGCTGTCGGCGCCAGGGCCGTCTAACCGGCGGTTGACAAGGGACATCTCACGAGAGCTGGACGCGGA
>JAJZYO010000164.1 GCA_021798075.1 Actinomycetes bacterium | reverse complement strand
CGCTCGCACATGTGGAGCACACCGAGCCCGTTCACTCCCACGACGAGCCCGCTCACTCCCGCGAGGAGGCGGCACATGGTTGAGGGCCACGGGCGTCCGGCGTCAGCGGGCCACGACGGCCAGCCAGGGGTCGAAGTGATGACGGGCCAGGCAGATGTGCGGTACCTCGTCTTCGCCCTGGCCATGATCTGCGCCTTCATGGCGGGTGAGGTCATCGCCGCCGCCATCTCGGGTTCGCTGGCGCTTTATTCAGACGCCGGGCACATGCTCGCTGACGTCGTTGCCCTGGGAGCAGCGCTTTGGGCGGCGCGGCTCTCGGCCCGGGCACCGGGAGGGATCTGGACCTTCGGGCTGAAGCGAGCGGAAATCCTCTCGGCGGCGGGCAACGGCGTAGGCCTCGTCGTGGTCGCTGGCGTCATCACCGTCGAAGCGGTGCGGCGACTTGTCAGCCCAGCGGGAGTCGAGGGCTTGGTCGTGCTCGTGGTCGCCCTGGCCGGAGCCGTCGTCAACGTGGCCGCTACAGTCGTGCTGGCGCGCGCAGACCGCACGGGCCTCAACGTGAGGGGCGCTTTCGCCCACACAGTGACGGACCTTTATGCCTTCATCGGCACTGCGGCGGCAGGGCTCGCCATCGTGCTCACCGGCTGGTCGCGAGCGGACGCAATCGCTTCCCTCTTCGTCTCGGCTCTGATGGCCCGCACGGCCTGGGGTCTGCTTCGTGACTCCGGCCGGATCCTCCTGCAGGCTGCCCCCGACGGCGTCTCCCTTGACCAGGTGCGGGCCCACGTTGCAGGGGTGGACCACGTCCTTGGCGTCCACGACCTGCATGCCTGGACGGTCACCTCCGAGTTGCCGACTCTGTCGGCGCACGTCGTCGTGGAGGACCACTGTTTTGCCTCCGGCCACGCCCCCCAAATCCTCGACGCGCTGCAGGCCTGCCTGGGCAGCCACTTCGACGTCGAGCACTCCACCTTCCAACTAGAGCCGGCGAGCCATGCGGCGCACGAGCGCAGCCGCCACCCCTGACCGCCAGCGTGGCCGCCACCCCTGATGTCAGGTGGCGGCGCGCGGTGCTGTCAGGAAGCGGCGCAGAGCTATGAGACTCCAAATGGCTTCGACTGCGCCAAAGGGCCATGCGCCCGAGGCAAAGCCATAGCTCGACGACAGGGCGCAGCCGAGTGCAAACATGGCGACATATCTGCGGTGGCGGCCTTCAAGCGAGTACATCGCCATCATGAAGACCAGCACCACGACGCCGTAGACGGTGATCGCGTTCATGACCTCAGCTTTGCCCACTCAAGCTCGGTCTGGTAATCCTGGGCCGCCTGACTGGGCCGCCTGACTGGGCCGCCTGACTGGGCCGCCTGGCGGGATAAGGTGCAAATTGTGGGAGAAGCCGAACCTCAGGCGGTACTTTCGCCGCTGACCGAAGCGGCCATCTTCCTCGTTGCGACGGTCGAGCCCGCCTCGGAGCCCCCCGTGCGCCAAGTGCTATCGGACCTCGGTGCTCTGGTCCGTTCGGTCGGCTTCAAGGTCCCAGAGGGCGCTCTGACCTGTGTTGTCGGGGTTGGCTCGGCGGCGTGGGACCGGCTCTTTGGGCCTCCTCGCCCCGCACGGTTGCACCCCTTCCAGGAGGTGGTCGGGCCAAAGCATACGGCTGTCGCCACGCCGGGCGACCTCCTGTTCCACATCCGGGCTCAGCGCTTCGACCTTTGCTTCGGGCTCGCGGAGCGGCTCCTCAGCACTCTTCGAGGGTGCGTAAAGGTCGAAGACGAAGTCCACGGTTTCAAGTCCTTCGACGCGCGTGACCTGCTCGGCTTCGTTGACGGCACGGAGAACCCAACCGGGGGAAAGGCTGCCGCAGCAGTCGAAGTCGGCGACGAGGACGCGGGCTTTCGCGGTGGCAGCTACGTCGTTGTCCAAAAGTACCTCCACGACTTGAAGAGCTGGGGCTCACTTCCGGTAGAGGACCAAGAGATGGTCATAGGCCGCACCAAGCTTTCCGACGTCGAGTTGCCCGACGACGTGAAGCCTTCGAACTCCCACGTAGCGCTAAACACGATCGTGGACGAGGCCGGTGAAGAGAAAGAGATCTTTCGGCTCAACATGCCCTTCGGTCAAGCAGGCACGGGTGAGTACGGGACTTACTACATCGCTTATGCCAAGGACCCCTCGGTCATCGAAGAGATGTTGGGCAATATGTTCGTGGGCCGGCCACCTGGCAACTACGACCGGGTGCTTGACTTCTCGACCGCGGTGACGGGCGGGCTTTTCTTTGTGCCGACAATCGATTTCTTGGAAAGTGGCGGAGAAGCCGCCCACCCCGTCAGGGAGAGCGTCCCGCGGCCGCTAGAGGCGCCAGGAGGGGGCTCGCTGTCCATAGGTAGCCTGAAAGGAGCCTGAGCAATGAACCATCTGCTTCGCCAACTCGCACCGATCAGCGACGAAGGGTGGGACTTACTGGACGAAGAGGCAAGGCAGCAGGTGACAGTCGCTTTGGCCGCCCGCCGCCTAGTCGACTTCAAAGGCCCCAATGGGTGGCACTACTCGGCCACAAGTCTCGGCCGTGCCGGCTCCCTGCCATCAGCCGTGGAGGGCGTATCGGCGTTGCAGAGAGTGCTCCTTCCCTTGGTCGAGCTGCGGGCAGAGTTCACAGTCGCCAGGGCCACGCTCGACGACATCGACCGGGGCGCCAAGGCCGTAGACCTCGGAGGGCTCGACCGCGCGGCCCGCCAGGTTGCGATCGCTGAGAACGTCGCCGTCTTTTACGGCTGGCAAGGGGCCTTCGGCGGCATTGCCGACGCGTCGCCTCACCCCAAGGTCGCATTGGGGGCGTCGCCAGCAGATTACCCCGCACGGGTCGCGACGGCCGTGCAGGTGCTGCTCGCGAGCGGCGTAAGCGGGCCCTACGGGATAGCCCTCGGCCCAGATCAGTACCGTCTGGTTTCCGAGACGACCGAGCACGGTGGCTACTCCCTTTCCGAGCACCTCGCGAAGATCGCGGGCGGCCCTCTCGTGCGGGCACCGGGCGTCAGCGGGGCGTTGGTGGTGAGCCTCCGGGGCGGTGACTTCGTCTTCGAGTGCGGTCAAGACCTCTCGATCGGCTACAGCTCCCACGACGGCGAAGGTGTTCGGCTTTACTTGGAGGAGAGCTTCAGCTTCCACGTCGTCACCCCGGAGGCGGCGGTCACCCTTCATCCCTAGCAGTCGCGTCACGAGACGCTTCAGCCTCAGATGGGGCCGGTCGGAGGCTGCCATTGTTTGATTGTCTAGTTGAACAAGAGGTGAACGGTGGGCAACGTGGACATTAACGAAATCCACCACAGAAGCGCCGAGCGCGGGTAGAACCTTGTAATGGACGACAGCGCAGCCTTGGACCCCGTGGACCGTGACGTAGTGCACCTGTTCGGCCTCGTCAGCCAGGCCCTCGCCCGTTCCACTGAGGCGCTCCTGTCTGGAGACAGGGAGGGCGCCGGCCGGGTAGTCGCCATGGACAAGGCCGTCGACGCCCTTACCGGTGACGTCAGCCGGCGGATCTGGGAGGAGCTCGACGTCCTTGCCGGCGACAATGGACGTCTCAGGCGGCTCGTGGTGGTCTTGTCGGTGCTGAGCGAGCTTGAGAGGAGCGCGGACCTTGCGGAGCACATCGCTCAGCGAGCAGTGACCGATATCGGTCCCGACATGTCGGCTGTGAGCCGGGGGGTTGTGCAGCGCATGTCAGATGTAGCCCTGGAGATGTGGGGCGAAGCAGCCCGCGGCTACCTGGGCCCGGGACCGGTAGCCGGGGAGTTGGACGAAGCCGACGAAGAGCTCGACATCTTGCTCGACCGCCTGACCCGTGAAGTTGCCTCGTCGGCTATGCCAGCCTCCGTGGCGGCCCAGGTCACGCTGTTGGGCCGCTTCTACGAGCGCCTTGGTGACCACGCCGTAAACCTGGCCAGGCGGGTCGAGCAGCTGCCTGGCAACCGGGACCGCTAGGCGACGGCGCCCTCGTCAGCAACTGCCAGCCCGTCTTCTGGCACGGGCTGGTACGAGGCCGGGGAGACCTGCCCGAGCGCCTTCTGGGCAGGTTCGGGGAGAAGGCGCGTGAGGACGAGCCCGAATAGTGCTGCGCCGGCCGCGATTGCCAGCATCGGGCGCAGACCCAGACGCGCCTCGAAGGCCGGGACGAGGAAGACCCCGGCGAAGGCACCGAGCTTGCCCAGCCCGGCGGCGAGCCCGTGGCCCGTGGCACGCCAGTACACGGGAAAAACCTCTGATGGCAGGACGAAAGTCGTCGTGTTGGGGCCGAACTCCACAAAGAAGTAGCTGACCCCGAACACCGCTACAAACGCCCCGATGCTCGCCGTCAGGGCGGGAATGGCGGCAAGGCCCAAGAATGCCAGCACAAGTGCGCCGAAACCCAAGGACTGAAGCTTCCGGTGCCCGACTCGGTCCATCCACAAGATCGCGGCTATGTAGCCTGGCACCGCGAAGACGACGAACATCGCCAGAGACCACATCAACTTGGCGGTCACGGTGGCCCCGGGGTCGACCCCCTTCAAGATGACCGGTAGCGAAAGGGTGTTGCCGTAATACGCGTAATCGAACACGAACCAGGTACCCGCTGTGCCCACGACCAACCTGAACATCTTCGAGCCCGTCGCGCGCACCCTGGGCCTCGGGAGGCTGTCGCCGGGGACGGCCTTCAGTACCGGTGCCCGCCGTGGAAGAGCGGGTACGACTCCCCCGGAGAAGGCCGCGATCCCTTCCGCGGCTTGGGCTGCTCGCCCCTGCACTTCTGCCTGGAACCTCGGTGACTCCGGCATCTTGGTGCGCAGGTATATGACGGCGAGTGCCGGTACCGCGCCCAGCGCAAGTAGAAGCCGCCAGGTGAGGTCGTGGCTGACATGGGACTCGAGGAGGCCGAGCGCGACCAAGGGGCCCACGACCAGGCCGAGTGCTTGCATCGAAAAGACCATGCTCACGAGGCGGCCACGGTCATTGCGGTTGGAGTACTCGCTCATCAAGACGGCAGATACGGGGTAGTCGCCACCGATGCCCAAGCCGAGCACGAAGCGGGCCAGTATGAGCACGAGCAAGTTGGGTGCGAGGGCCGAAGAGACGGCACCGATAACCATCACCCCAGCGACTACGGCGTACACCTTCTTCCTGCCACCGAGGTCCGCGAGGCGGCCGAAGACGATGGCGCCCACGAAAGCACCTAAGACAGCCGACCCTGAGACCCAGCTCGTCTCGGCCGTCGTGAGGTGCCATTGGGTCGAGACGAGAGCCGCCACCGTCGCGATGACGAACAGGTCATACGCGTCGGTGAAAAAGCCCATCCCTGAGACCACGACCGCTCGTTTGTGGAAGCGCGACAGGGGG
>JAJZYO010000163.1 GCA_021798075.1 Actinomycetes bacterium | reverse complement strand
CCTCCTCGACTGCGACGCCCTTCGCGCCAGCCACCGCCGCCCCCACGAGAGGGACGAACTTCGGTGCGTTGGGCTTACCGCGGTGCGGCACTGGGGCGAGGTAAGGCGAATCTGTCTCCACCAGGAGCCGATCGAGAGGGCAGAGGGAGGCAGCTTCTCGGATCTCGCCGGCGTTTTTGAACGTGACGATCCCGCTGAAGGAGAGCCATGCCCCTACGTCGAGCGCCCTCCGCGCCTCGGTGGGGCCACCGCTGAAGCAGTGAAAGATCGTATGCTCGGGCGGGCCGGCACTGGCCAGGATGTCGAAGGTGTCGTCCCAGGCCTCGCGCGTGTGTATTACGAGGGCGAGACCGTGCCTGCACGCCAGGGCGACCTGGGCCGCGAAGGCTTCGCGCTGGGCAGGCCTCGGGGAAAGGTCGTAGTGGTAGTCGAGCCCGCACTCGCCGATGCCAACCAGCTTCGGCTGGCCGGCCACGAGCCGCTCCACGGTCTCCACGCCGGCGGACGCGTCGTGGGGATGGAGGCCGGCGGTCGCCCACACGCCTTCATTGGCTTCGGCAAGTGCGAGGGCCGCCTCGGACTGCGCTGCGTCGGTCCCCACCGTCACGAGGCGGGTCACGCCGGCGGCTCTCGCCTCTTCAATTGCTCTCCTGGCTCGCGCGCCGAGGTCGCCGAGCCCAGGCTCATGCCCTAGGCGAGGGTCCATGGCCCGGCCGGGAGCCATCGAGCCTCCTGGCCCCTCCCACTGGAGGTGGCAGTGGCTGTCGCACCACATTGTCGCCGTGGCCTCGTAGTTCAGTCGCGCCGGCGGGGGAAGAGCGGCTCGCCCCTCACCACGGGCAACCCCCCGGGGTAGCCGCCCCAGAGGGCCGCTTCGGGAAGACGGGCTTTAGAAATCGGCTGCAAAAGACCGATCCGCCGCCAGATCTCACCCGAAGCGCGGGTGAGTGCCGGGCTGGCCAGAACAGCGACGATCCGCAGCACCTCAAGCGCGTCCCCGAGCACTGCGTCGACTTCCGGCCCGGGCTCGGCCTTCCAGGGCTCCGCCTCTTCTAGGGCCGCGTTGGCCGCCCGCACCAGGCGCCAGGCCGCCTCCAGTGCCTCATTGGGGGCAATGCGTCCCCAGGCGGCCGCGACCGCCTCATAAACCTCGGCGGCGAGTGGTGCGAGGGGGCTGTCCTCACGCGGCGCCGGCCCAACTCCTCCACATTTCTGCGCCACGACCGCGCCCACCCTCGCCAAAAGATTACCGAGGTTATTTGCCAGGTCAGCGTTGTAACGAGCGGTCATGCCTTCGTAGGAGAACTCGCCGTCTGGACCGAAGCTCTGGTCGCGCAGGAAATGGTAGCGGTAGCCATCGACGCCGAAGTCGGCCACGAGGTCGGCCGGCGCTATCTGGTTGAACGCAGTCTTGGACATCTTTTCACCGCGGACAAGCAAGTACCCGTGGACAGACAGGCTATGTGGGGGCTCGATACCGGCGGCCATACATAGTGCCGGCCAGTACACGCAGTGGAAACGGAGTATGTCCTTTCCAAGCAAGTGGTGGACAACCGGCCACCACTTGGCGAAGGCCGCGCCATCTGAACCGTAACCGGCGACGGTCGCATAATTGATGAGCGCGTCGTACCACACATAAAAGACATGGCGGTCGTCCCAGGGCACGCGAACACCCCAGTCAAGGGCGCTGCGAGTTATCGAAATGTCCTGCAACCCGCCCTTTATTATCCCGAGCGCCTCGTTGCGCCGGCTCTCCGGCACGACGGCGTCTGGGTGGTCCGAGTACCACTCCACCAACTGGTCAGTGAAGGCCGAAAGCCGGAAGAAGTAGTTCTCTTCCGACATGAGCTCGATCGGGCGCTTGTGCACCGGGCAGAGGCCGTCCACCAGGTCCGCCTCTGTGTAATAGGCCTCGCAGTCAACGCAGTAGAGGCCTTCGTAGGTGCCGGAGTAGATCCAGCCGTTGTCGTAGGCCGCCTGCATGAGGGCCTGGACGGCACGGTGGTGGCGGGGCTCGGTCGTGCGGATGTAGTCGTCATTTGAGATGTCGAGCAGTTCCCAGGCTTCCCGGAACCGGGCGCTGTAGCGGTCAGCCTGCTCCTTTGGAGTAAGGCCGTTGGCCTCGGCTGCCCGCTGCACCTTGAGGCCGTGCTCGTCGGTCCCGGTGACAAAGAGCACCTCGTCGCCGACCAGGCGGTGCCATCTGGCGACTGCGTCGGCGGTGACTGTCGTATAGGCGTGGCCGATGTGGGGCGCGTCGTTTACGTAGTAGATCGGCGTCGTCACGTAGAAGCGGGCCACCGCACAAGGCTACATGGGCGCTGCGCAGGGCGGGCCCACAATGACCACGTGCTCGCCCCGTGGCTGGGCGCGCTTGGCGCGCTCAGCCGCCTCGCCCACCGGCCCCCGCCAGACCTCCTCATGGACCTTGGTGAGCTCGCGACAGACTGCCACCGGCCTTTCCGGCCCGCAGGCGCCGGCCAGCTCGCCGAGGAGCCGCGCGACGCGATGAGGGGCCTCGAAGACGATTACCGTCCGGTCGGGCTCGGCGGCTATGGCTGCCAGTCGTTCGGCGCGCCGGCCGGCCTTCACGGGCAGGAACCCCTCGAAGCACCAACGCTCGGTTGCGAGGCCAGAGACAACGAGCGCGGCGAGGAGTGCCGAGGGCCCCGGTACAGGCTCGACGGGGATGCCCTCCCCGATGGCGGCTCGGACGAGACGGCCACCCGGGTCGCTTACGAGCGGCGTGCCGGCGTCGCTCACAAGTGCGATGGTGACGCCCGCGTGGAGGCGCTCGAGCGCTGCGGGCGTCGTGGCGGCCTCGCTAAAGCGGTGGTGGGCAACGAGGCGGGGGCCCGAGACCCCGAGGTGGGACAGGAGCTTGCGGGTACGCCGGGTGTCCTCGCAGTAGATGTAACCGGCGGAGGCGAGGGCGGAGCCGGCCCTCGGGGACAGGTCGCCGAGGTTGCCGATCGGAGTGGCTACGACGACGAGCCGGCCGGCGTCCTCGGGTACCTCAGACGTTGAAGCGGATCTCGAGGACATCGCCGTCGGCGACCTCGTAGTCCTTGCCCTCGACCCGCAGCTTGCCAGCGTCCCTGGCATGGGACCACGAGCCCAGCTCGAGCAGCTCGTCCCAATGGACGACCTCGGCACGGATGAAACCCCGCTGGAGGTCGGAGTGGATTACGCCCGCGCACTCCGGCGCCTTGGCCCCAGCGCGGAAGGTCCAGGCGCGGCTCTCCTTGTCCCCCGTGGTGAAAAAGGTGCGGCGGCCGAGCAGGCGGAAGGCGGCCTGCGCGACGCGGGCCAGGGCGCCCTCCCCGAGACCGAGACCCTCCATGAGCTCCGCCCGCTCGGCCTCCGGCAGCTCCGCCGCCTCGGCTTCGAGCTTCACGCTCACACCGAGCACTTGCGCAGCGCTGCCGAGCTCGTCGGCGACAGGCTTTATGACTGCCTCAGCTTCTGCGCCCGAAGCGGCATCTTCCCCGAGGTTGACCACCGCGAGCACCGGTTTTGTGGTCAAGAGGAAAAATGACTTCACCTCGGCGAGATCCTCGGCCGAGAGGCCCGCGCGGTAAAGGGGGGTGCCAGCCGAGAGGGCCTCGTGGGCGCGTTCGAGGGCGGCGATCTGAGGGGCCTGGGACTTGTCTGCCTTCGCGGCCTTGCGCCTCCGTTCGAGCTGGGTCTCGGCACTTTGCAGGTCGGCGAGGACCAGTTCGAGCTCGAGGACTCCGAGGTCGGCGACCGGGTCGGCCTCCCCGGGGACGTTCGGGTCCTCGAAGGCGCGGAGAACGAGGCAGATGGCGTCCGCCTCCCGGATCCCGCCGAGAAAGCGGTTCCCGAGCCCTTCCCCCGTCGAGGAACCGGCGACGAGGCCGGCTATGTCCACTAGCTGGACTCCGGCGTGGACCACCTTCCTCGACTTGCTCATCTCGGCGAGTGCCATTAGGCGGTGGTCAGGCACCTGAGCTATGCCAACCGAGGTCTCGGTGGTCGAGAAGGGATGGCTGGCCACGAGGGCATGGCCGCCCGTCAGGGCGTTGAAGAGGCTCGACTTTCCCGAATTGGGCAGGCCCACGAGCCCGATGAGTTCCACATGCCCGAGGCTAGCGCCGGTTCCAGGGCGCACCGTCGCCGAGCGCGGTCATGGCCTGGGCGGGAGACGCCGGTCCCTTGGGGTACGCTCGAAGCGGTGGTTAGGGGCTAGAGATGCTGGACCATTTGTTCCTCGACACGGTAAGCGTCCTCCGGGCTGCGCTCGAGGAGAGCCTTTTGGAGCGCGGGCAGGACGAGGACAGGCTCGTCTACGACCTCTACACCGGCGAGCTCATGTGGGAGACATCGGTCAACCTGCCCGGCGACGGCGAGCCCCCGAAGCTAAGCGCGAGCATCTCGCTCGACTGGCAGACCTGGAGCCAGTCGGCTTGGCGGAGCCTCACGATGGGTGAAGACGTAGAGGAGATGCCCGAGATCGGCATCGAGGTCATCTTCCGGGCCCAGAGGCTGGCAGCACGTCCGGCTCTCGCCGACCTGCTCGCCGTCCTGCCGGAGGAGAGCATCGAGGTGGGGGGCGACCGTCTGGCCCGCTCTGGCCCAGTCGTCGAAGAAGCCTTTGACGAGGACGCGCCAACGCCTGAGGTGGCCGTCGAGGTCGTCTACGAGGGTGCCTACCGCTTGCCGGCTCCCGCAAACAGGGACACCTCAGGGCTCGGGCCCGTGGTGCTACCCGCATGGCCGGGCCAGAGGGTTGTGGGAGGCGACGCCTTGAGCGCCCGTTCCGGCGCCACCCGCCAGCTGCCCTCCGCTACGGAGGCCACGCTCAACGCTCTTGGGACTTGGGTGGCCTCGACCCTTGTCCGCCTCGCCGACCTCGACCTCGAGTACCTGCCCCCGCCCGAAGACCCTGAGGCCTAGCCGGAGGCACAAAAGGCTCTCCTGGTCCCAGGCTCGCTGTGCCCGCGGCTCCCGCCGCTTGGGCCGTCGCCGAACTCGGGACCAGGAAAGCGCCCGCCGCCACCAAGGCAACCTCCAGGTATCGCAACCCTACGACGCAGCGCTATACGCTTCCGGGCCGGCCCATCAAGCCGGCACCTGGCACCACCGGCCTGGCCTGGGGCCCTTTCGGGGCGCTCGCGACCTACGGCAATAGTTAGTACGATGACACCTAGGATTACACATACACCTGCGGATGTCAAGGGCCTCTCGCCGGTCCTCCAATCCAAAGCCTGACGGAAGTCCTACGCGCGGGTTGCGGTTGGTTGCGATGCAGTAAACGACCGGGACCATGTCGGCCACGACCACGAGCAACTTCGGGACCTGTGTGGCCAAGTAGCGCTGGGGCTACTGGCCTTCACCCTCAACTCCGCCC
>JAJZYO010000162.1 GCA_021798075.1 Actinomycetes bacterium | reverse complement strand
CGACCCCATCGACTACATCGGCTTCATAGTCTTGGCCGCCTTGGCCACCGCTGGGGTGGGCCGGCTGATGGCCACCGCATTTGCCAGCCGCTCGGCCAACTTGGAGCGCCCGGGCAACTTCCTCGACCGCCTTTCCCGCTTCAGGTCGTTCTTTGCCCCGATGGCCTACGGGCTGGTGCCGGTGGTCGGCGCCGACTACTTCGCCAGGCAGCTGCCGAAGTTCCTCCAGCACGCCACCCGCGTGGTGCCAGCCCTCGCCCACATCGGCGGGTTCTCCTCGGTGAGGTCGCCGATCTACTCGTTCTCCATCATGACCAACGGGTGGATCGTGTTCACCCAGGTGGCGGTGGTGGTCGTCGGGACAATGGCCGCCTCGTGGAGCACTTGGAAGATCGCCGGCCGCGAGCTCGTACCCGTCAGCCGCAACGCCTTGGGCGTACGGCTGGCCACGGTCGGCTTCGTCTTGGCCTGTGGTGCCGCAGCTGCCGTGCTCTACGTGATGATGCACGCGGCGGACTAGAGAAGGAGCGACCGAATGACCCTTGCCGAACCGCTCACCACCGAGAGGCCCCACGCCGAGCAACCCGAGCCGGGCTGCCACGTCACCATCCTGACCGACCGCTGCGCCGGTTGCCAGGAGTGCATCGTCCGCTGCCCCACCGAGGCTTTGCACCTCGACCCGGCGCGATGGGTGGTCGTGGCTGACGACGCGGCTTGTGCCGGGTGCCGCCAGTGCGTGAGGACATGCCCGTTCTCTGCGATCCTCGTGGATGGCCCGGTGCAGGTCGGCCCTCGGGCCGTGCTCGAGGCCACCCACCCAAGCACCCTCGAGGGCGACACGGCCGAGCTCCGCCCCGGGTTCGGCTCCCTGGCCGAGGCGGAGGCCGAGGCGTCCCGCTGCTTGAGCTGCCCGGACCCGACCTGCCTGCGGGGTTGCCCGGCCCACAACGACATCCCCGGCTTCATCGCTGCCGTGGCGGCCGGCGACCTGGGCCAGGCCCACGAGGTGCTGCGACGCACGACCGTGATGCCCGACATCTGCGCGCGCATCTGTGACCAGGCCGTGCAGTGCGAGGGGGCGTGCACGTGGTCGCTGGCAGGAGGGACGCCCGTGGCCATAGGCGCTCTGGAACGCTTCGTGGCCGACCACGCCCCCGTCCCCCCGCCCAGGGTGGTCTCGGACGACGCCGAGGGGCTATCGGTCGGCATCGTGGGCTCTGGCCCGGCCGGGATAGGCGCCGCGTTCGAGCTTGTGTCCCGCGGTGCCAACGTGACCGTCTACGAGGCCGACGACGCGCCCGGCGGCCTGCTGCGTTGGGGGATCCCGGCCTTCACCCTCCCCTCGGAGGTGAGCGGCCGGCCCTGGCGCCAACTCCAAGAGGCGGGCGTGGATCTGCGCTGCCGGTCCAAGGTCAACCCGTCGGATCTCGACGGCCTGTTGGAGCGTCACGATGCGCTCGTGCTCGCCCATGGGGCCGGCCTCCCGCTGCGGCTGCCGGTCCCGGGTGCCGACCTGCCCGGGGTCGAAGACGCCACCAGCTTCCTCGGCCGGGCCAAGGCAGCCCTGGCCGAAGGCCGGCCGCTTCCCGACTTTTCCGAACTGTCCGGCCGGCCCGGGGCCGGCCCGCCCGTTGTCCTTGTCCTCGGGGCGGGCAACACGGCGATGGACGTGGCGAGGAGCGCCCGCCGGCTCGGGGCGAGGGCTGTGTGTGTCGACTGGATGGACCGCCGTTTCGCCCCGGTGCGCACAGACGAACTGGAGGAGGCCGAGGCCGAGGGAGTCGAGGTGCGCTTCGCGACGACGCTTCGTTCCCTCGAGGAAGTGGACGGCCGAGTCGGGCGGGCCGTACTGTCGCGCACCGTCCAGCGCCGCGCTGGCGAACGCCCCGAGATCGTCAAAGGCGCAGGAGAAGTGCAGGCAGTCGATGTGGTCGTCGCCGCCATGGGTTACCGCATCGACCCGGAGTTCGCGGCCAACCTGCCGGGAACGCCGGTACGCCGTGAAGCCAACGGCGTCCCCGACAGGCGTTGGCAGGCCAGCGGGATCCTGGCCAACCCGGCGCCGGCCTTCGCTCGGCACCGGCCGGTGGGCCGCTTGGCCCTCGGCCGGGAGACGGCCCTCGCGGTGTCGGCGCTCCCCTTCCGTGAGCGCACCTGGGTGGCCGGCGACGCCCTCGTCGGGCCGTCCACAGTCGTCGAGGCCATGGCTCAAGGCCGGCAGGTGGCCCGCTCCGTCGTCAAGGCCCGTCCCCGCCGGCCCGGTCAGTCCCCCGACTCGCGGCCACAGCGCGTGCTCGTGGCCTACGAGAGCCTGGGGGGGCACACCCAGCGAGTGGCAGAAGCCATCTCTCGCGAGCTGGCTGACAGGCTCGGCCCGGTCACCACCCTCCCGCTCGAGCGTGTCGGGCCGGCGGAACTGGCGAACTGCGACCTCCTCGTCGTCGGCACCTGGGTCGAGGGCTTCGTCGTCGCCGGCGTAGGGCCGGCCAAAACCACCCGTAGGTGGCTGGAGGGCCTACCTCGGCTCCCGGGCAAGCGGGTGGCCATCTTTTGCACCTACGGCGTATCGCCCAAGGCGACCCTGCCCGTCATGCGGCGCACCCTCGAGGCCAAGGCGGCGACGGTCGTCACCCAAGCCGCCTTCGGGCCGAAAGAGGCTGCCGGTGCTGGCCCGTTCGGCACTGGCCCGTTCGGGGCGGCGGCCTTCGCCCACCAACTCGCACAACGCGCATACCCCGAGCGGGTCCCGACGTTGCTCGTGGACTAGGCTCGGGGCGCTGATGGCCACGCCCCCGCCGGCATCCCGACGCCTCCCGGGTGGGCACCGGCCTGGGCCAGCCCGCTTGGCCCCTCTACTTGTCCTGGCGGCGGTGATCACGGTGGCCGGGGTCGCCGTCGTGAGCTTGTTGCCGGGCACGCAGGGCGGGAAGGCGCACCACATGAGACCCCGGGCTCGCGCCGCCACCGCGACGACCGTCGGCAGGAGTGCCGGTGCTCGTGCTGGTGCTCGTGTCGGGGCAGCCCACTCGGGCGCGGCCCTGCCCTTTGCTTCGCCGTCAGGAAAAGGCATGGCACCGGGGCCCAACCTGGCGCCGGGGTCCGACCCCTCGGTATTGCCGGGCGATGTCATGATCGCCGACGAGGACAACAACCGCCTCATTGTGGTCAACCCGGCCGGGGACATCGTCTGGCAGTTCCCCAACCCGAAGTCGCCCCTCCCTGCGGCCGGTTTCTTGAGGCCTGACGACGGGTTTTTCACCCCCAACGCCACGGGCGTACTGGCGACCGAGGAAACCGACCAAGTCGTGTCGCTCATAAGCCTGGCCCAAGACCGGATGGTCTGGCGCTACGGCACGCCCGGCCTGCCCGGCTCGGGCCCCGACCAGCTCTCCAACCCAGACGACGCCATGCTCCTGCCGAACAACGACGTGATCATCGCCGACATCAAAAACTGCAGCATCCTCATCACAAAAGTCGGTCTCCAGGTCCCCCTGGAGCGCATCGGTATGCAGGACACCTACTGCACCCACCAACCACCCTTGCGTTTCGGGAGCCCAAACGGGGCTTTCCCGCTCACGGACGGCAACTACCTCGTGACCGAGATAAACGGCGACTGGGTTGACGAGGTGACCCTGTCGGGCCGGGTCCTCTGGTCCACCCACCCACCGGGGGTCGCATACCCCTCGGACACCAACGAAGTCTCGCCGGGGGTGTTCGTGACCGTGGACTATTCCAAGCCCGGCCAGATCGTCGAGTTCAACTCGCAAGGAAAGCTGCTGTGGCGGTACGGGCCCCGGAGCGGCCCGGGGATGCTCGACACCCCGTCGTTGTGCGAACCGGTGCCGACCAACGGGGACTTCCTCTGCAACGACGACAGCAACGACCGGGTGATAGTCGTCGACCCGCGGACCGACAAGATCGTGTGGCAGTACGGGCACACGGGAGTGGAGGGCAGCGCGCCGGGCTACTTGAGCGGGCCGGACGGGGTGGACCTGGCGCCCCCGTACTCCATGCTCGTGCGCCATCGCCCGACGATGGGCCTGCCCACTTTCAAATGCGCAAACGGCCTGCCCGCGGGCGCCTGCACGGTGTTCAAAACCTAGCCGAGCCGTTGGGAAGGGCCCGCCGGGGCACTCCCCGGCCGTCGCCGCCTCGCCCGGCCAGGCGCGGTCTTTCTATCAGGACGGGACGTAAGCGCAGGCCGGGTCCTCGCCGAGAGGGTTGCCCGAAGCCGCCCACGCCCTGGCGCGCGACCCGCCACATATGTCTCGCAGTTCGCAGCGGCCGCAACGCCCCGAGAACTCGGCTCGACGGATCGCTTTCAACAAGGGGTGGTCACGGTAGATGGAAACGGGGTCTCGGTCTTTTATGTTGCCGAGCCGCAACGGCAGGAAGCCGGCCGGGAAGGCCCAGCCGTCGTGGGAAATAAAGAAGATGCCTTTGCCGTCCCTCGTCCCGGCGGTGGACGACTGCGGCGCCCGCTCTGGTGGTCCGAGCAGCTGGCGGAGCCGGGCCGATTGCTCGCGGTACAAAGGACCGAGGGAAAAGGTCGTGGCCGGGTCCTCGGTCTCGACCTCCCTGCGTTTGGCCGCGACGCGACGGTACCAAGGCCCCTCCACCGTCCGGACCGCGAAGCCGTACTGGGAGGCCTCGAAGAGCAAGTGGGCGACGTCTTCGTTCTCCTCGGGGGACAGTTCCTGTTCGTGCTGGCCCCGGCCCACCTTGACCAGGAAGAACACCTCCCAAGCCGTCGCCCCCACCTCCTTCACGATGGCGGCGGTAGCGGCCAGTTCTCGGGCATTGGCACGCATGACCGCGGTGTTGACCTGCACCCTGAAACCGAGCTCTCTCAGCTGCCGGAGAGCCGACAGCGTCTCTTCGAAGTGGCCGGGCACGCCTCGGATGCCTTCGTGGGTAGCAGCAGTGGCCCCGTCCAGGCTGATCGACACGCTGCTCACGCCGAGGGTACGCAGTCCCTCGAGCAAGTCGGTGCTGAGCTTGGGAGTGACGCTCGGCGCCAAGGCGACAGGAAGGCCCGCCTGGCGGGCACGGCCAACGAGCACCAGGAGGTCCGGGCGCATCATCACGTCCCCGCCCGTCAGCACGAGCACGGGTGCCCGCCCCTTCGGCGTGGCCCGGAAGTGCCCGAGCTGGTCGACTAGCGCCAAGCCCTCGTCGGTGGTGAGCTGCCCGGGACTGGGCTCCTGCACAGCTGACGCGCGGCAATGTCGGCAAGCCAAGCCGCACGCCTGGGTCGTCTCCCAAAAGACAAGGACAGGGGTTTCGTCGAAGGTCACCCTAAGAGCATGGGCTAGGCGGGCCGTCGGGTGGCAGGGCCGTTGGTCCCGAGTTAAGTTATGTGGGGCTCGCCCTGGCTCTAGC
>JAJZYO010000161.1 GCA_021798075.1 Actinomycetes bacterium | reverse complement strand
CATCTTCCGCGAGAACACCGAGGACATCTACGCCGGCTTGGAGCTCGAGGAAGGCACGCCTGAGGCCAAGCAGCTCATCGACTTCCTCCACCAAAACTATGGCTGGGACATCCGGCCAGACTCAGGCGTGGGGATCAAGCCGGTGTCGGTCACGGCGAGCAAACGCCTCGTGCGCGCCGCCCTCCAGTACGCCGTCGACCGGGGCCGGAGCTCGGTGACGCTCGTCCACAAGGGCAACATCCAGAAGTTCACCGAAGGTGCCTTTAGGAAGTGGGGCTACGAGGTCGCCCGAGACGAGTTCGCCGACGTGGCGGTCAGCTGGGACGACTGCGGGGGCAAGCCCGGCGAGAAGATCCTCGTGAAGGACAACATCGCTGACATCACTTTGCAGCAAGTGCTCACGCGCCCCGAGGACTTCGACGTGATCGCGACGACCAACCTAAATGGCGACTACCTCTCCGACGCGATCGCGGCCCAAGTGGGAGGTATCGGCATCGCGCCGGGTGCGAACATCAACTACGTCACGGGCCACGGGATCTTCGAGGCGACTCACGGCACTGCCCCCAAGTACGCCGGCCAGGACAAGGTCAACCCCGGGTCGGTGCTCCTTTCGGGCGTGCTCATGCTCGAGCACATCGGCTGGCAGGACGTGGCCGACGACATCGTGAAGGCCATGGAGGCAACGATCGCCGACAAGGTGGTCACCTACGACTTCGCCCGCCAGATGAGCGGCGCCAAGGAAGTAAGGACCTCCGAGTTCGCAGCCGCGATTATCGAGCGGCTATAGGGTGGCGGCCATGTCAGCAGCCACCAATGAGGGCTCGGCGCGCGCGCTCAAAGTAGCGGTGACCGGCGCGGCCGGGCAGATCGCGTACAGCCTCCTTTTCCGGGTCGCAAGCGGGGCCATGCTCGGCCCGGCGCAACCTGTCGAGCTCCAGCTGCTCGAGGTGCCCGGGGCGCTCGGCGCTCTCCGGGGCGTCGTGATGGAGCTCGACGACTGCGCGTTCCCCTTGCTCACCCGTGTTTCCACTAGCGCTGATCCCGAAGAGGCCTTCGGCGACGCAGACGTAGCGCTGCTCGTTGGTGCAAGGCCACGGAGCAAGGGCATGGAGCGTCGCGACCTCCTAGAGGCCAACGGCGGCATATTCAAAACCCAGGGCGAGGCGCTCGCCTCCAGCGCGAGCAGGGACGTACGGGTGCTCGTGGTCGGCAACCCTGCCAACACAAACTGCCTCGTCGCCGCCCACAACGCGGGCACCGGGCCCAGCCCGCTTCCTCCGGAGTCCTTCGCTGCGATGACCCGCCTAGACCACAACCGGGCAATCGCCCAGGTGGCACAGCGTGCCGGAGCTCCGGTCGGGTCGGTCACCAACCTGGCGATCTGGGGCAACCATTCAGCCACTCAGTACCCGGACATCTTTCATGCCAAGGTCGAAGGCCGGCCGGCCCTCGACGCCGTCGGCGGCTTGGACTGGGTCGAAAAAGACCTGATCCCAACCGTACAGCAGAGGGGCACAGCGGTGATCGAAGCCCGGGGCGCCTCGAGCGCCGCGTCAGCCGCGAGCGCAGCGCTAGACACGGTACGGGACTGGGCCCTCGGCACGAGCGCCAGGAACTGGACCTCGATGGCAGTTTGGTCCCACGGCGAGTACGGGACCCCCGAAGGCGTGTACTCGTCTCTCCCGCTCCGGACCAGCGCGTGGTCTTACGAAGTGGTCGAGGGACTGGAGATCAACGAGTTTTCCCGGGAGCGCATAGACCGGACCACGGCCGAGCTCCTGGAAGAGCGCGACGCAGTCGCCTCACTCGGGCTGCTCCCATAAGCCTGGGCCCGCCCGCGGGACTGGCCCGCGGGCGGTCGCTGGGTCAGACGGCGAGAACGGGCGGGCTCACCAAGCCTAAGTGGTGTAGGTACGAGAGCTTGCGCTCTATCGCTGCCCGCCAAGCAGCGAGGTCCCTGTCGAAGTGGTCCCTGTCGCCGTCTTCGTAGGCGTGCTCGAGCTCGTCGAACGCCTCGTCTTCGGCGTCCAAAAGGGCGCGGTACTTGGCAAGGAAGTGGTCATCCACTACATCACAGAGCATCTTGCGCTGCACCTCCAAGGCCAGGAGTTGAGTTGGGGTATGACCTACCACTATCTCCCCTTCATCGGCCTCGCGCAACCCTTTGATTACTTTCTTCGTTGATCGTCAGGTAAGCCGAGCAACGGGGCCGCTCAAGCCGGGAGATGGCAATTAGGCACGTCGAGACTGTTCGTCCCGAGCCGGTTGGCGACGATGGCGTCCTGGCGAGCTTGCTGGTGGGCGCGCGCTGCCTTCTGGGAATCCCCCGGGCCAAGCTGACGGCCCACCAGGCGCCCTCCCCTCCACGTGGGTGACCCGATCATCGCGGCGTACCGGCGCTCCGAGGAAGTGAAACGGCCCCAGTCCGCCAGCCACTCGCTAACAGTCGCACTGGCGAGGGGCGCCGGCTTCAGGGACGAGAGCCGCTTGCGAAGGAGATCGACCTGGAGCGCCGCCGCTGCGATGGCCGGGCCATCAGTCCCCGCAGCCAGCACCGAGCGGTACTTGGGCAACATCGCTTGGCAGGCCTTGTCGGCGAGAGTCTCAAAGCGGGCCTCAACTTTCAGGGTGGCCCGCTCCGCTGCGACCTCGTGCCTCGCGTAGGGCGACATCACGGCCACGCTCGAGGCGACGACGGCCAGCGCAACGACCACGAGGCAGACGAGCGCCAAGAGAGGACGGCGGGCTGGCCCGAGCTTCACCTGGGCCTGAGGCCGAGCAGGCCACCCGGCGGTCCCAGCGCTCGGGCTGCCCCGGCGGTGCCAGCCTCCAAGAGTCGGGTGCGCACGCCAGGCCAGCCACTCTCGCGACCAGACCCCGCTCGCCACCGGCTCCCGCAGCTCTTGCGGGTGCACCGGGCCTTCGGTCGATCGGTCGAACTCTTCGTGGGTTGCATCGAAGGGCACTGCCCTCGTTGCCCAGGGTGGCTGCCTCCTCGACTTCCCCGTCCAGGAGCCGCCGTCCCAGTAGCGCAACATCCTCGGGTCGTCAGGGTCCCTGTACCACCCGGGCCTCTCGCGAGAGTTAGTGGCCATCGCTCGACCTAAAACGTTGTGGCGGCCCGCAGCGCCGAGGGCAGGAGGTCGAGGCCTGCGAGGTCACCGGCCAGGGCAAAAAGGGCCGCCATGTCGCCCGAGAGCTTGGCCCGGCCGGCGGCCAACGCGTCCGGTGCGCTAAGGCGCCCCGAAGCGATGCCCGAGATCGTCGCGTAATCGCTCACGAGGCGGACCTGGGGCTGGCGCTGTGTCGTGCCCCCGGCCCTCACCTTGGCCATTCCCCCCTCCACCACCAACTCGTAACGTAGCTCCCCCTCGGGCCCATCGGCGACGGCAATTTCGACTACCAGGCCCGGCGGAGGTACGGGTTCGTGGGCTTGCCCACCCAAGGGCTGGCCCGCCGGGACATCGCCCGCGCCGCGCTCGAGCTGTGCGAACCACTCGGCTGAGAGGAACCGGGCCACACTGCTAGATCTACCAGCACGGAGGGCCTAGCGCCAGAGGTCGCGCTCAAGGAGCGCTACGAGGGCACTACCCGGCTCTCGTAGCTATTGGTGGCCAGGACTTCACCGCGCCGGCCTTCCTCACCTCTGCCCACATCTCTGCTCACATCTCTGCTCACATCTCTGCTCAGCACGAGCTCGAGGCTGAGGGGACCGGGCAAGACGAGGTCTTGAGACGAAGGCAGAACGGTCACCAGCTTTCCCACGAAGCTGCACGACGACCTCCGGGCCGTGCCGGCGAAACAAGCCCTGCGCCCCCCGCCAGGCCACGACAGGCGCGCCTCCAACGTGAGCCCGTCCAGGTCGACCCTGAGGTCGTTTACCACGTGGAAGTCGAAGCGGACCTTGGCCCCGGGTGGGTAGGAGGGTGCCGGCCAGCTCGCCACCACGACGACTGGGGAGCAGGCAGCGGCTAGGGCGTGCCAGGCCACCTTCGGCCTTCGTCCGTAGTCGACCAACGAGCAGGTCACGCCCGGCTCAGCGTCGTTCAACCGTTCGACAGAAAAGCCGCGCACGGGGCGCGAATGCAGGCGGCGAAGCGTCTCCACCTCGGAACGAACCAGTTCTGCTTGATGGCGCTGGCCCGTGACATCGGGGCCGGCCACCCCGGCTGAGAGCGCCACGAAGCGGACCGCCGAAGGCCATGCGGCGGCGACCCGCTGGAGAGCGAGGGCGCTCGGCGGCCCTGCGACGAGGCGCCCGAGCCCACCGGTGCCTGGGTGGACGAAGGCCGGGCGCGACCTGTCGGCGCGCTCGAAGGCATGACGGACGTTCAGGCCAGCCAGCCAGCTCCCCGGTGCGCGCACGGCCAAACCGGGCAGCCGCCGGACGGCACTTGAGAAACGGGAGGCCGCCGGGCCTTCCCCTCCGGCGCACCAGGCCACGAGGGAGGGGTGGCGGCCGAGGGTGCTGACTGCCTTTTGCGCCTGGCGAACGGCTTGGTGGCGGCCGGCCCAGCGGTCAGTACCAAGAGTGGGCAAGTCCTGCCAGAGCAACATGCCCGCGCTGTCAGCCGCGTCGTAGAGCTCGGGGCGCCCGACATGGGACCGGACACGCAACAGGTTGAGCCCGGCCTGGCTGGCAAGCTCGACATCCCGAGCCACCTCCTCGGGCGTTGCAGCCGCGAGGTCGCGCCGGGTCGGCGCGAGGTCGGCGCCTTCAAGGAACAGCGTCTCCCCGTTCAGCTCGAATGCCATCTGGCGGGTGCGGACCTGGCGGAGCCCGGTGCGGACCACCCGCGAGTCGCTCTCGGCCTCGCCTGCGCGCACGTGCACGGTGATGTCGTAGAGGGGCTGAGGGCCGGCGCCAGCGGGCCACCAGAGCTGTGGCGAAGGGATCTCCAGCCGCCAGCTCGCGCGGTTGAGGCCTGCTACGAGCGGGAGCTGCTTCACGGTGACGGTGCTGGCTGAGGCGAGGGCGCCGGGCACAGGCGGGCCATCAGGAGCTCCCGTGCCAGCGACAAGGCGGGCCTCGGTCACGACTTCGACGCTCGTGCGTTGTGCGCTGTCGAGGACGGCGGAGACGACGAGCACAGCTCGCCCGGAACGGGCCTCGGTGCACGCCAAGCGCAGCGAAGCGGCCCGCACAGGCCCCGTCCGCAGTAGCCGGACGGGCGCCCAGATCCCTCCCGGGTTGTAAGACGGGTCAACGCAGGAAGGGTCCCCCCAGGACCCAATTAGGGCCCTGCCGGCCTCGCCGCCCGCTGGGCAGGAGACCTCGACCGCCAGGACGTGCTCGCTCCTCGAGCTGAGCGCCTCGGTCACCTCGAAGTCGTGGGGGAAAAAATAGCCCTCGGTGTCGCCTAGGTACGACCCGTCGAGCCAGACGTC
>JAJZYO010000160.1 GCA_021798075.1 Actinomycetes bacterium | reverse complement strand
AAGTGCGCCACCCTCCCCTGGCACACGCTCGCCCAAGCGCTCGACGAAGCCGAAAAGGACAAGGCCTAGCGGATCCCTCTAGGGACCTTCGCTACCGCCGGGAACGCCCTTTCTGCTCGGCCAGAATCGCTACCGTGCGCGGGCTGCCTGGCGCCGCCCTAACCACCGGTCGTCGTTATCGGCACCTCGCCGAAGTCGCTCACCACACGGCTCTTTACGTGGTAGCGGGGGGCGGCGCCTAATAGGCCTTCCCTCCGGTACCAGGGGTCGGTCGAGGCCATAGGTAGGGAGACCGGCCGGCCCGTGACGGCCGAGTCGTAAATCGCAGTTATGAGCTCGATGGTGCGCCGGCCCTGCTCCCCGTCGATCAAGAGCTCCTCCCGGCCTTCGAGGGCGGCGAGCACGTTGGCGATCTGGCCGGCGTGCCCCTCGTGCGCCAGCGGCTCCATCGCCTCGTAGGCGGCCGTGAGCTCGGCTTCGACTTGGCGGTCGCGCTCGGGGAAACCGTTGGGAAGGGCACGCGACGCGTAGCACTCGAAGGGCGCCGACACCCGGGCACGTTCGGCTTGGAAAACGAGCTGCTGCTGCTGGCCGTGGTGCACGACCGAGCTCGTGAGCTGACCGAGAGCCCCGTCAGGGAAACGCAGTAGGGCGGCCGAGAGGTCTTCTACCTCGGAATTGTCGTGCGCGAGGTTGCCCATTATCGCCCGGACTTCGACCGGGGCCCCCATCATCCAAAGGAGCAGGTCCACGTGGTGCACGGCGTGGTTGAGCGTGCAACCGCCCCCTTCGCCCTCCCAGGTGCCGCGCCACCACAGGTCGTAATAGTTAACGCCCCGCCACCAAAACGAGTCGACCTGCGCGTGCAGCACCTTCCCGGCCAGGCCGGAACTGAGCAACCGTTTCAAGCGCATCATCTCGGTCCGGAAACGGTTCTGGGCGATGACGGACAACAGTTTCCCGCTCCGGCGCTCAGCGAGGAGCATGGCGTCGCACTCTTCGAGCGACGCGGCCATGGGCTTTTCGACCAGCACGTGGCGCCCGCTGTCGAGAGCGTCGATGGCGATTTCGGCGTGGGTGCTCGGCGGGGTGCACACGTCCACGAGGTCCACCTCGGTTTCCTCGAGGAGCTTGCGGTGGCTGTCGAAACAGGCCACCTCGAGGCCGAAGCGCTGTGCCGCCTTCGGGCCCTTCTCGGCCACTATGTCCGCCAGCGCCACGACGCGGCAGTGCTCAGGGAGGCCCAGGTAGGCCTCCAAGTGGTAGGGCGCGATGTTGCCTACCCCGACGACGCCGACTTTTATCACGTGGCTGGGACCTGGCTCGGTTTGCCCTTAGGTGGCCGGTACGGCCCAGCCCATCTGCTCGGCGATCTCTTTGCAGGTCGGGCACAGGGGGTAGCGCTTGGGGTCCCGCCCCGGGACCCAGATCTTCCCGCACAGCGCCCGCACTGGGGTCCCCATCACGATCCCCTCGGCGACCGTCGGCCCCGCCGGCACGAAATCCCCCTCCTCCGTGTCAACTCCCTCGAGGACGATGTGGGCCATGCGCTCGTGGTCCCCGTCGATGTCAGGGACGGGGGGAGCTATGCCCACCTCGGGGGCGGCGACGCCCTCCACAACACTCATGAGACCAAGGTTAACCTGTGGCGGCGGCCCGGCGGGTGCGAGCGGCCGTGCCTTGCCCGCCCGGCCCGTCAGGTCGCCGTCCCACTGCGTCGATAACGTCTCCGTGGAAGGAGGACAGATGGCCACCTTGGAGCGCGCGGCTGCCGCCGACGACAGAGCACCTGCCGGGCCCGCCGAGCCGGGAGCGCCCGGCGCGCCGGGAGCCTTGGGCGCGCCCCCACGCCGGCCGTCCCAAACTGGGCGTGGTCTTGGCGCGCTCGGGTTATCGACCACCTTCGTCCTGGCCGACTTCATGGCCGTCGCCGTCGCCCTGCCGGCGGTCCAGCGTGCCACCGGCGCATCGTTCCCCGAGCTCGAATGGGTGCTGGCTGCGTTTGCCCTGACCATGGCGGTCGCCCTCGCCATGTCCGGCTACCTGTACGACCGCATCGGCCCCCGCACCCTGTTGCTGGCAGGGCTCATGGTTTTCGGCGCGGGCTCGCTCCTCGCCGGGGCAACCAACCTGGCGGCCGTGCTGATAGTGGCGAGGGCGGTCCAGGGTGCGGGTGCGGGGCTCGTGCCGGCCGCCGCCGGCGTATTGGGGCCCCGCGCCGGCGGGTTGCGAGCTGGCGCCGGCGTGGCCCCGGCTGACGCCGGCCTGTCACCAGCCATGGGCCCGCCAGAGGTGGCGACTTCGGGCAAGGGGTGGCTGGCGCCGGCCGCACGCACGAGCGTGGGAGCGCTCGCTCTGGGCGCCTCGCCGCTCGTCGGCGGGCTCCTCACGACCTACCTCGGCTGGCGCTCTGTCTTCCTCGCCGAGGCGGCCGGGGCAGCCCTGGCAGTGGCCGCCGTAGCGCTCGGCCGGGAGCCACGGAGCCGCCAGCTTCCTTCGCCGCTCCCTTCGCTCCCTGGCCGGCCCGCGGCGCCGGCCGGCCGGCCCGACTGGACCGGGCTGGGCCTGCTGGCCAGCGCGTTCGCCGTACTGGTAGCGGGACTGGTGAGGACCACGGCCAACCTGGACGGGTGGCAGAGCAGCGGGATCCTCGCCTGCCTCGCCTGTACCGGCTTGTTGCTCTTGGCGTTCGTTGCGGTCGAGTCCGTAGCGCCGGCGCCGCTGCTCCCCCTGTCGCTCTGGCGCCAGCGGCCCTTCCTGGTGGCCACAGCGGCGGCCTTCGGCGCCTCGATGGCCCTGAGCGGGACGGTCATGCTGCTGGTCCTCTACCTTTCCTACGACCTCGCCTACCCCGCCTCTGGCGCCGGCGCCCGCCTGCTCGCCCTGACGGGCGTGCCCGTCGTCCTGCTCGCGCTCGCCCGCCTGTGGTCCCGCCTGGTCGCGACCAAGGTTGTCCTGCTCGGCGGGCTCGTCCTGGCAGCGGCCGGCCTGTACGCGATGAGCGGGATCTCGGCCACCAGCGGCTGGGTCGGGCTCCTCCCCGGCCTCCTCCTGGCCGGCGCCGGCCTTTGGCTCACCTACCCCCGCCTCACTATGGCAGTCGCCGCGTCAGCCCCACTGCGGCAGGTGCCGGCGGCCTCACACCCAGGCTCGCGGCCACGCCTCGGCGACAGCTACGAGAGCAAGGCGGCAGCGGCCTCGCGAGTGAACTCATGGGTACGCCAACTGGGCGTGGCCACTGGTGTGGCCGTCTCGGGCTCGGTTTTCGCCACCCATCTCACCAACGCACTGGCCCGGCAGTTCCCCGCCGGCGGCACGTCGGCCGGCCAAGGCCCCATGGTGGCAGCCCTCGTGCTCCAGGGGAACCTGCGACGGGCAGCCCGTGCAGCCGGCGAGGGGGTCCTGAGGGCTAGCTTCGCGAGCGCGATGCACGACGTCGTCCTCGTAGCCGCTGGCGTAGGTGGGGCTTGTGCCGTGTTCGCGCTGGCCGCCGGCGTGGTGGCCGCCCGCCGGCGGGCGGCTGGCGACTCGACGCTGGAGCCTTCGCGGCCGGCGGTCCGTCCCGAAGCCGGCGCCTGGTTCTCGGTGCCCCCGCCCGGGCCGGCCAGGGACCTCGCACCCGCCGCCGAGCCCCCGCCGGCGGCGCCCGAGCCCACGACTGGCGTGGGACAGGGGCTTTCGGCCGGGCCCCCGCCGGCGGCGCCCGAGCCAACGACGGTCGAGCTACAAGGCGCCGGGGCCGGGCTGTCCCCGTCCGGGCCGCCTGCGCCCCGGCTCCCCCACCGTGCGAGCGGGGTGGCTGCACAAGGGGCGCTCGGTGCCAGTCCTGCCGGCCGGCAAACGGCCTCGGGCTGCACGCTCGACGGGCTCGTCGCCGACCAGGACGGCCGGCCCATAGCGGGGGCCCGGCTCACCCTGATGGGCTTGCGCGGTGAGCGGGCCGGCGAGGGCGTTTCCGACGTGAGCGGTTGGTTTTCTATTGAGGTTGGCGCAACCGGCTCGTACACCTTGGTGGCGACGGCCCCCACCTATCGCGCTTCGACCAGGGTGGTCCAAGTGGGCGCCGGCGGGGGACGGACGGAACTCAAGCTCTTCGGCCTGGGCTCCTTGGCCGGTAAGGTCACGAGCGCCAAGGACGGCTCCCCCCTCGAAGCAGACCTCGTGCTGCAGACCAGTGAGGGGGCCGTTGCCATGAGGTGCCGGGCTCAGGCCGACGGGGCCTTCGTCTTCTCCGACGTGCTCGAAGGCAGCTATGAACTGGTCGCGTCGGCCAAGGGGCACGGCACCCAGCGTCTGCCCGTGGACATCGGGAAGGGCACCGCCCGCGTGGCAACGATCACATTGACCGGGTTCGGCCACATCTACGGGGCTGTCTCGTCGAGCGAGGGGGCCTGGGTCCCGGACGTGAGCGTCACGCTCTCGTTCCCCTCGGGCCAAACCGTAGCTACCACCCAGACCGACGACGCGGGCAGCTACCGCTTCGGCGACGTGAGCGAAGGCAAGTACCTCCTCCGCGCCGGGGACGGCGAAGGCCTGCCGGTCGAGGTCACGGCCGGCGAGGCCGTCGCCGCGGACGTCAGGCTCACGGGCCCCTGAGGCGCGTGCGCGGCCCATTGGCCCGCAAAAGCTTTTTCCGATAAGTCCATTTTCAGCACTTTTGGGCTTATCCCTTTTTCGACGGTCCTTGACCGCCGGAGTGCGGGCCCAATATCGTGATCGGGCATTGTGACGTCGCCGAAAATGTACGCCCGTCGCAATGCCGTCAAGGTAGCGGCGATGTTAACTGTCCTTGCCACCTTGGCAGGCATCGTCACCCAAACGACCGCACGCGCTGACCAACTTGCCAGCGAGCGCGCGCAAGCGACCGCGATCGCAACGAAGATTGCTGCTTTGGGCCAACAAGAAGACGGCCTCAGCGAGCAGTACGACTTTGGCGTACAGAAGCTGGCACTAGCACGAGCGCGCGTAGACGCAGCTACGCATGCTTTCCAGCAGGCAAGGCAGGAACAGTCGAAGACAATAGCACTTCTCCAGCAGGACGCCATCCAAGCGTATGTGGGGGGCGGCCCGGAAGTGGCGCTCGGCACGCCTGCGCCGGTCCAAACCGTCGACCAAGCGCTGCTGCGCCAGGAGTTGGAGCAGACCTTCGCAGCAGACCAGACGAGCGCCCTCGACCGCTACCAGCTCGCCGAAGCCGACGCCAGCACGGCCCGGGTGAGGCTGGTCTCCGCGCGCCGGGCCGACTTGCTCCAGCTGTCCCGGCTCGGACGTGAGCGACAGCAGGTACAGGCGGCGCAAGACCAACTGATCGTGCTCGAACAACAAGTGAAGGGCAGGATCGCGGCCCTCGTAGCGGAGATCCAGCGCCAGCAGATCCTGGCTCAGCAGCGCGCCGAG
>JAJZYO010000159.1 GCA_021798075.1 Actinomycetes bacterium | reverse complement strand
CGAAGGAGCTTTTCCACGAGCAGCGCGCACTCCGCCACGACCTGCTCGCAATTATCGAGCACGAGCACAGTCGTTTTCGCCCGAAGGCGGCTGATGATCGTCGACACCAGGCCGTCGGCTTGTGTTTGGGCTATATGGAGGGCGTTCGCCACCACCGGGGCGACCAAGCCCTCCCCGGCCGAAACGGCTGCGAGCTCGACCCAATGAGGCGCCCCGAGCTGGAGGCCCCCAAGACCTTCGGCCACCGCCAAGGCGAGGCGCGTCTTGCCGGCACCGCCTGGGCCAACGATCGTCACCGCACGGTGGTGGGTGACCATCTCGACAACAGCGGCGATCTCCGTTGTGCGGCCTACGAGGCTGCTGAGCGCGACCGGCAGCGATGATGGTCTGTCGCTGAGCTCGCGCACCTCGTCCAGCATGAGCCCTTCCCTCGTCTCGTGCGCCGGAGGACCGGCTTACCTGGGGCCCCAACCCTTTAGGTGGCCCGGGCCTCGCCGCTCAGGCGGCTAGTAGGATGATAATTGATCCCGATCAGCCTCGCTTAGGGCTGCCTAAGGACATCCTGGCATAAATGCGATCACGCAACTGAGCTGGGGACCGGGTAATTGCCCCCTAACCGCCCCTAACCGCCTTGTGGCGCTTTGGCGCCACGGCTCAGGCCTTGTCAATGCCGGCTGTCCAACATCGGAGTGCCACATCGGCAAGACTGCCTGCGATGGCGTTCGGTCAGCACCCAGGCCCACCCGCGTCGACGAGACAGATGGAGGAGCTTCTTGGCCTCCTAAACGATGCGGGCCATACCGACTTCCGCGACGCGCGCGGGCCGATGGGGTTCACGCAACGTCAGGCCGCCGGCAAGTTCACCCGCGACGAAGCAGCGGCCTTTATCGCCCGGCTCCAGGGCAATGTGGAAGGGGCTCCCCGCACCGTTGTCCCATCGGCGAGGCTCTCCGCGCAAGAGCAGCTACTGCGCCACTTGCCCGCTGGCCAGCTCGCTGCGGAGCTCCGGCGCCGTGGTTGGACCGTCACCGAGCCCGTTACGAACAGCTCGAGCTAGCCTCCACCCACGACCGAGGCTGAGAACGTCCTCGGTCCTTGCATATAGGTCCCCCTTGCCGAGACGTTACGGATCGTGCTTACCCGCTTACCAGCCCGCTCGGCGCCCCGGCCCTCAAGGTGGCCCGGTGGCCGTAGCAGAGAGCCAAGTTCAAGGTATGGGCAGGACCACGATCCCGAAGCGCTCCTCTGCATTGGTGACGAGCTCGGTGGGGATGGCCGACTGGGACACGGTCCGGAACTGGTCCTCACGGGCACCGCCGGGCCCGAACAACGCGATGCCCACCAGGTCCTGTGCTGGGTCGTGGCGCACCCGGTAGCGGACTCCCCCGAAGTCGGCGCGCCGAAAGGCGGCCGCCCAGGCCTGGGTGGTCGCGTAGTCCGTGGTTGTATGGATCTCCCCGGTGACCCCGAATTTCCGGCTCGTCGGCTGGGTGACGTCGGCCAGGAGGGCTTCTGCTCGAAGCCTGATGAGGGACAGCACCTTCTGCAAGAGGAGAGTCTCGGCCACCACCGACGCCTCTCGGAAGACCTCCACGAAACTGGCCAGAGGCTCTTCCCCGAGGTAGCAGGTACCTTCCGGCGGGGCGAGGTCAAAGCGCCCGGACCCGTCAGCGCTAAAGAAGCCCACCCCATGCTCACGCTTGTGAATACGGGCCAATACGTGGGTGGACCCAAGCCGGTAGGCGGGGAACCGCTGCAGGTCCTCGGGCGGGGGCCCTAGAGAGGACGTGGGGTTCACTGACCAAGGCGAGCAGCGCTGCGACGCGCGGCCCCGAGGACGCGGGCCGGCTCCCTACCCTCGGCCAGCCACCGAGCAGGGGTCGTGGCGTCGAGGGTCTCGGTCACGGTGTTGAACCAGGAAGCCACGGTCCACTCGTCCACCCCCGCGGCCCTGAACACCGTCAAAATGGCTTGGAGGCCGGGAAGAACATGCTTGGTCGTCGCCCCGGGCCGGTCCACGAGCTGGAAGGCCGGGAACCGCACCCGGCGCCCACCGGAATGCAGGGCCAACAGCCCGCCTCGTTGGGCCCGGTCGTGGATGGCTTGACGGGAGACCCCGAGCACGGTCGCCACCTGGTCCGCCGTGAGCGCTGGGCCTAAGTGACGGTCCCAAACCTGCTCGGCGCCCACCAGCAGGGCCGCTCGGCGCCCCAGCTCTTCCGCCGAACCGGCCGTTTCCCCCACCCCTAGGCCTAAGCGCTCCAAGGTGTCGCTGAAGGAGTTACGCGCCCGGGCGACGAACGTGGAAGTCACGAAGACCATGTTAGGTCGTTTCGTCAAGTTGTCAAGCACCCGGCGACTGGTTGACGGACAGGATGCGGTCGCCCGGTGCGTGTCGGCGACGGAGGGAGCTTGACCGATGACCAAAACCCCATCGGGAGGCTTTCTGGGGCTTTTCGAACTGCCTTGGGTGGTCACAGCGCCGGGATCGTCTCGAAGCGCTGCCGCCCCCGGAACCGATAGATCTGAAAGTCGGCGTCGAGGGTGAAGATCCTCCGGTCGCTGCGCTCCTCAGCCAGCGCAACGAGGGTGGCGTCCGCCAGGTCCATCGGTAGATCCGCGTACTGGTCCATCAACCGAGTGCTCCGGTTGACGGCGGATGGCGAGAGCTCTGCGACGACGAGTCGCTCAGTCGACACGAGGCGCCAAAGGGCCTGTTGAGCTCGGATGCCACCGGCGCGAGCGAGCAGGTACGTTGCCTCGGTGAACGCTGGCCACGTCGTGATGAGCGGGAGGGTCAGCTCACCGAGCGCGTCCATGCACGAGGCGTGGTCGGGCTCGTCGGCGTCGATGATCGCGATAAGGGGACCTGCGTCGGCGAGCGTCACCGGCGCTTTCGGTCCTCCGCCAGCGACTTACTGAAGGCGGGACCGGTCCGGCGAGCTCGGCCGCCACCACCGTGGACCACCCCGGCCACGTCGGCGAAGCGCTCGCTCGGGTGGCCGGCCAGCGTCTCCTCGGCTCGCTCCGCCGCAGCCCGACGGAGGAATTCGGATACGGACTCGCCCTTGGCTGCCGCCGCGCGACGTACCTTCTTGTCGAGGTCGGGATCGAGCCGAAGGCTTCGCATGAGGCAAATGTATCACAGGGGTGGTCGATGTGATACACCAATGCCTTTCCTTTATGAGGCGCGGCTTTTGGTACGACACGGGGGTTCCGTCCCTCGCGCAAGGTGCACTTCGGGCGCTTCGGGCGCTTCGTGCGCTTCCGCAGGCTAAGTGGCCGTCCGGCCTATACCCCCGCCGGCACCGCTTTGGCAGTGTGCCTGTACCAGAGCTCGAGCGTGAGCAGCTGCCAGATCTGCTTGGAGTGGTCCTCGCGGCCCGAGCGGTCGTCGTCTACGAGCTTGCGGACGGCTTCGTCCCTCAAGAAACCGCTCGCCACGAGCTCCCCGCGCTGGAGCACGTCGTCCACGAGCGTGACTAGGTCGCGACGCACCCAAGCCCGGAGGGGGGCTGAGAAAGATGCCTTGGGACGGTCGATGATCTCCTCTGGGAGCCATGCCCGCGCTGCTTCCCGGAGCGCCAGCTTGCTTTTGCGGCCGACCACCTTGTCCTTACCCTGCAAGGAAAAAGCGGCCCGGAACACGACTGGGTCCACGAAGGGCACCCGCACCTCGGTGGAAGCCGCCATGCTCGCCCGGTCCGTGTATGTCAGGTTGAGGCCAGGGAGGAACAGGCGCGAGTCCGCCAGGCACATCCTGTTTACCTGGTCGTCAAGAGTGTTGTCGGCATAGACGGCGAGGTGGTCGGCGAGCACCTCTTCGACTACCGGCTCGAGGTCGGGGTCGAGGAGGCCCACGAGGTCGGCGGGGTCGTAGAGGCTGTAGCTACGGCGGAACGCCTCTTCTTCCGGTAGCTCGGCGAAAGTGAGGAACCTCTTGGCCCAACGGGCATATCGGAGGCCCCGTCCCCCAGCCGCCACCGGCATCTTGCCCACTGCCATCCTCACGGCTTGGCGGGCAGCCCCGGGGAGCTGGCGGTAGCGACCGGCCATCAGGCACGCAACGTGCTTGCGGTACCCGCCAAACAGCTCGTCGGCTCCCATGCCCGAGAGCACCACCTTGACCCCGGCGTCCCTTGCCGCCTGGCACATGAGGAGCGTGTTTATGGCGGCAGGGTCGCCGATCGGCTCGTCCAAGATGTCAACGAGCTGGGGCAGGAGGCCGACAACATCGGGTGCGATCTCTATCTCGTGCAATTGCACGCCGTAGCGCTTGGCTATTTTCCTTGCATAGACGGCGTCGTCGGGCATCGCCTCGATGCGCTGGTCCTCTCGCCGGAACGTGATCGTGTACGCGTCGACCGCAGGGTTGGCGGCCTTGGCGAGCACCGTCACGATCCCCGAGTCGAGGCCGCCCGAGAGGAACGACGAGACCGGGACGTCAGCCACAAGGTGCGCTTTGACCGATGCCTCGATGACCTCGCGCAGGTCGTAGGGAGGCCCGGCAGCGGCTGCGGCAGCGACCTCGGCGATGTCGAAGTAGGCCTGTACTTGGTGGCTACCGTCGGGGCGGAACTCCGCCCAGGTCCCCGGCTGAAGCTTTTGCACGCCCTTTAGCGCGCAACGCCCGTCTGGGACCCAATAAAAGAGGATGGACGCGATGAGGGCGGCGGGGTCGGGTTCGAGGTCTGGCCCAAGGGCGGCCGAGATCGCCTTTAGCTCGGAGGCAAAGAGGACCGACCCGTCCCGGCGCACGTAGTGGAGCGGTTTGATCCCAAAGGGGTCGCGGGCGAGGAAAAGGGAACCGCTGCGCTCGTCCAAGACGGCGAACGCGAACATGCCCCGGAGCTTCGGCAGGCAGCGGGGCCCCCAGCGCCTCCACGCCTCCAAGAGAACCTCGGTGTCGGAGTTGGTCACAAACCGCGAGCCCGCATCGGCGAGATTCGCTCGCAGCTCGCGGAAGTTGTAGAGCTCGCCGTTGTAGGCTAAGGCGAGGCCGTCTTTCACCATCGGTTGGGCCCCTTGGGCGAGGTCGATGATCGAGAGCCGGCGGTGGGCGAGGTGGGCCGAGACCCGGCTGTCGGAGAAGCTGTGCATGCCGCTGTCATCGGGGCCGCGGTGGGCCAGCCGCTCGCACATCAACTTGGCGACCGGCAGTCCGTGTAGGTGCTGGTACGTCCCAGCGATGCCGCACATGTTAGCCTTGCTCGCCGAGGGAGCTCACGAGCCATTTGCCTTTGCCCCGTGAGGTCCGTTCCACCTCGGCCACTTCTAGCAAGACGATCTCCATGTCGTCACCCAACTTGTGTTGGACGGCGGCTTCCACTTGGGACAGGCGCCGCTTATCGAAGGAGGGTCCGGGTACGTACCGAAGCTCCGCGCGACCAGGGTGATC
>JAJZYO010000158.1 GCA_021798075.1 Actinomycetes bacterium | reverse complement strand
CGGGGCTAGTGACGCCGACGTTGTCGAAAGCCTGCCCGAGCGTCTCCGCCCCCTGGGCGTGCGCCACACCGGCTGGCACCAAGCCGAGGCTCGCCCCCGTGGCCACCGCCAAGACGACGAACGCCCGGCGCCTCCAGAAGCGCCCGAACTTCCCCATAGCAACCAGGCCCCCTTTTTCTTCCTGGGCTCCCTGACCCTGACGGCAGCCTACAAAGCGTGAGGGCACTACAAGCGAGCGGGCGGGCTCCCACAGTCGGGGCCATTGGCCCGTGGAGCGGCCGAGCACAAAACTCACTGATCGTAGGCCAAAAAGGCCACCTAGTGGAGAAAACCTACCATTTCCCCGCATAAAACTCACGAATGTGCGGCTAACGACTTTTCAGTGAGGAGAAAAATGGCCACGAAGGCTGCCCCACGAAGGCTGCGGCTTCGACCGTCCGCAGCGCAAGGCGGCCGGGCTGGTCGTGGGGGCCCACGCCAAGGGGCAACGGCTGTCCGTCCCCGCTCGTGTGGTCGGCCAAGTGTGGCGGGACGACGCTCAACTATGTGCCACGACGCCCGGTACCCCAGGTCGGTCGTGTATGGGCTTGGCAAGTCCGCGCCCGGGATGTCGTACTGCCAGAGGTGGAGCGTCTGGTCGGCCCCGCTTGCTACGAGAACGTGCCCTCGCGAGCTAGGCCCGCGGACGACGAGCAGGCCCGGGGCGCAAAGACCTAAGCGCGCCTCGTAGCGGCGGCGCGACGTCGCCAGTCGGTGACAGTAAGCACTCGCCCGAGACAAGCCTGGTGGCAAAAGGAAGGCTTCGAGGCATGCCATTGACACCTGTGAGCCATCTCGGACAAGAAGAGAGCCAGGGCGCCGCGACCACGCGGACTTAGCCGGTGGGAAGGATAACCGGGCGCCGTCGTCGTCGCGGCGCCGAGGTGGGCAGCGTGCCCGAACGGTGGCAGCACCAGCGGGCTTCTACCCCAGCGCGGTAGTCGCGTGCTCTTCTGGCACCAACTACAGGATGCTCGACCACTGACGCCGCTCGGGCCCGTTCGAGGTCAAGTGCTGGGTCAGGCGGTACCACTACCTTGACGACCGCAGAGGCCATTTTTGGCGCGTGCCCTTTACCTGGCGTCGCTCGCCTGTAGCGCTACGACCTTCAGGATCGCCAGCAGGGCTCCTTGACGGCATTTCTGCCGAGGTGGAGGCCATCTGGGCCACGCCCCCGAGCCTGGAGGGCTGGCGCCCGGTGGTGACCCCGAGGGTGTGGCGCTGGCCAACTGCCAGCCCCTCCCGCCAGCTGCCCTGGTGGTCGACTTGGCGGCCTGCGCCGCGGACGTATCCCGCGCTGGCTGGCCGAGCGGGCGACCTCGCCCGAGGGGTGCGAGCCCGGCCACTGGAAAAATCAGCTCAGCCTTTTCCGCTGAACCTTCGGCCCTGACGCTGAGACAGTACCGCAAGCTCAGTCAGGAAGTTGTACAAGTTCCTGTTACAGTATTGCCATGGTGGTAGTACCGACCAGTGAAGTGCGCGCAGCCCTCGGCCGGATCACAAGACGCTTCGATGCCGGGGACCCCGACCCGGTCTTCTTCGGGTCGCACCGTCGTGCCCAGGCAGTTCTAGTGCCCATCGCTACTTGGGAGAAGTTGCTTGCCCACGCCGAGGACGAGGTAGACCTCGACCTTGCCCGCCTGCGCCTCGCCGACCATCGGCCGTGGCTCGCCGAGGAGGAGCTGGACGCAGCGCTCGCGAGCGCGGCAGAGAAGGCCTCCAAGCGCGGACCGGCGTGACACGACGGGCGAAGCCGGCCCGCTACCGGCTCCGCGCTCATCCGGCTGTCCCCGATGACCTGGCGGCGCTTGTGGCCTACGGGCCGGAGGTGGTGGCCGCCGCTCGCGCAGCGCTCGACGACCTCGCCCACGGCCGGGTGACTGGCAAGCTCCTCGGCGCGCGGCGTGTGAGCGGCGACCTGACCGGCCTCGCCAGCGTCAAGTTCGACATCCCCGGCAGCCCCACCCGTCGCTTCAGGCTCATCTACGGCGATATGGACCCCGGTACACGCGGGGTGCTGGCGATCGGTGTTCGTGACGAGCACGCCATCTACCGGCTCGCTGTCGCACGCATACAAGCCGACGAAGGAGCACCGGGTGCACCTGAGGAGCCCCGCCCTGGCCCCTAGTCGCACGTAGCGGTCCGTCTTGGCAGACACCACTTGGTGGTGCTGAGCGCGCCGGTCCGCGGGGAAGACCAAGGCACCAAGGCCTTCCATGGTCGTTGTGTTCGCTACCGCCACGACGGCCATCCGTAGCCATCCGTAGTCGTCGGGGTCGGTCGATGGCGCATCGAGCCGATCGGCCAAGTTGGGTCCAGGTGGCCCGCACCGAGGGGAGGAGGGAGAAGCCGCTCTCGTCTTGGAAGACGATCCACGCATTCCGAGGTTGCCCGGGCGCTTTTTTATGCATGGCCAGTCGACGGCGGCCCAGTTTGCTTTGGCCTCGTCGTTGCGCTCGAGGGCGCGCCGGGCGGCCACTGGCGTGACCAGCCCAGGAGCCAGCGCAGCACCTCCCACGTCAGGCTGGTGCCGTACCGCACCCCGGCAGCGGACTCGATCACCTCAGCCACCCGCTTTAGCGTCCAGAGGTCCGTCGAGAACCCGTTGGCCCTTGGGCCGGCCTTCAGTGCCTCCACCACGTGGGCGAGCTGCTCGTCAGAAAGACGGGGCAAGCGCCCGGCCCGGCCGGTGCCGGCAAGGGCCTTGCGGCCGCCCTCCCGCCGGCAACGCGTGCCAGCGCGACGCGCTCTGCGGGGAAACACCCAAGGCATGGGCACTTCTTCTTGGGGCTTGCCCCGCCGGAACATGTCCGCGGCCTCGCAGGCGCTGCCGTTGTAGCGCTTCGAAGTCACGCCGGGGATGGGCAGGAGGTCTCGTCCTGCCCGTTCTAGCACGAGATCTTAGGGAAGTTCGCACCTCTCGATTGTTACCGGCATCTGTTGCTGATGCCGTAACTGTCTGATCCGGCAGGGGTAATTGGGGCTGGACTTGAGTGGAGGGACTGGACCGAGCCGACGGTGAGGCTACCGACACGTAGAGGCAGTTGAATGCTTGGCCGCCGCCCAAGTCGGCAATGGTGACCGTCTCTCTGTAGCCGAGCGCCCCCGACGCGGCCTTCGGAGCAGCGCATCGCTGCCCTGCGCGGCAAATACTCACCGCCCGCCGGCCGCCGCTCGCTCAAGAACGGTCAGGGTACTGACAAGGCTGATCGAGCCCACGGAAGGGACGTGGGCCCTCAAGCGGTCGAGCCGGTGCTTCTCAGATGTGGCCAGGAGAGACCCAGCTCCTTCGTCTATGAGCACGGTGACGACCGCCCCTCTCTCCGCAGCTACAACAGCGTGCGCGACGACCATCGCCTCGCCAAGGTCAAGCTCTTCGGGACAAGGCCCTGCTCTCGCAGCTCGGCTTCAACGGTCACAGCATCCATTACCGCGCAGCGTCGCCGGGGTCTGTAGCGACACCACTAAACCCAGGGTGGCCCAGACCACCTGAACGAGGTTGGTGCCGCGTTCCTTGGGCTGGAGCGCCAGCAGCCCCAGCGTCGCCGCCGGTGCGTGACCACCCCCAGCTCAAGGAGGGTCCCTCGTGTGCCGATGGCCACTATCGCGAGCACGCGCCGAGTGTGAAAGGGTTGGGACGTGAACGACCGCAGTCGACTGGGGCACCTGGGGCTCAGTGACGACCCCCAAGGAAAATGAGCGGTGACTCCCGAGCCGATAGCCGACGCACCTTTGCCCGCGCCACCCCCACAAGTCCCTGAGCCTGGCCCACTCGACACCCGCACGGCCGCCTGGGCAAGGGCGTTTTTCTCAAACCGGAGCCGGACCGCCGCGGCCCTCGCGACCACCAGGGCTCTTGTCTTCGTTTTGGTCTTGGCGTTGCACCACTGGCCACGCTCCTCGCTCATCGTCCTGCTCGTGGCCACCGTGGCTGCCGTCGCCAACGCTGGCCTGCGCGTCGTGATCGGCGAGCGCCTCCCGCGCTGGAGCTTGCACCTCGACGTCGCCAGCGGCAACCTGTTCGTGAGCGTGGCCGCCGCCGCCAGCGCGACCGAGCACGTCGACCTCGCCAACCTCTACCTTCTTGTGGCGTTCTTCGCGGTCCTTTACCTCCCGCTTCGTGGCGCGCTCGCGCACCTCGGGGCTGCCGGGGTGGCGTACGCGGTGGTCCTCGCGGTCGGCCCGAGGCCAGTCGAGCCGCCGGTAGTCGCGTGGCTGTCGGTGTTCGGCACAGCAGCGGTGCTCAGCGCGGTCGTGGTCGGGTTGGTGAGCGTGCTGCGCAGCACCGCACGGGAAGACCCCCTCACCGGGCTCGCCAACCGGCGGATGTGGGACGAGCGCTTCGAGGAGGAGCTGGAACGCTCGGCGCGCAGCGGCGCGGCGCTGTCGGTCGTGATGGCCGACCTCGACGGATTCAAGGCGGTCAACGACGCCGGCGGCCACGAGGCGGGCGACCGCTTGCTCCAAGACCTTGCCCGAGCCTGGCGGGGGGTGGTGCGCGGCGGCGGGGATTTCCTCGCCCGTCTCGGCGGCGACGAGTTCGGGCTACTTGCGCCGGGCTCGGACGAGATCGGCGCCCGTGCGCTGGCCAAGCGCCTCGGCGACGCCCTGCCGGAGGGTGTCTCGGCCTCTATGGGCGTCGCCACCTGGGACCGGGCCGAGGGGGCCTCGGAGCTGCTGCGACGAGCCGACCAGGCCATGTACCGCAACAAGCGGCACCACCGGCGCGCCACCGGGCCCCGCTCGACATGACGGGCCGACCTTTGTTGGCGCACAGGCGCCGCCTCGCTCTCCGAGGGGACCGGGACCTGGCTGCAGTGCGAGGCGGGTGGGGACGGGGCTGACGCCGCGCAGTGGCAGGAAATCAAGCGCCACCCGCCCATAGGAGGGGACCTGGTGCGCTCGTGCTTCCCGCAGTCTGGGCGCCCTGCGTGGGCGACGCCCCCGCCTGGCCACTCACCAACGTCGTGGTCGGCAGCAGCCTGCTGGCTGCCCGCGTGGACATTCAACTGAAAAGGAGGAGCAATGTCAATGGAAAATAGTTACCCACAAGCCCTTGGCACTTCCGACCGTAGGGTGTCTAAGGCTGCTGCCGCCAGGTCAAGATCCGTCACTGGCAAGGCGTGCTCTCGTTGGTGACTAGGTCCGCGACCGCACGCAACGAGGTATCGGGGGCCATGCCGTTCGGCGCCGTCACCAAGGCGGTCGCCGAGAGCTCGTAGCGGCCTCGGGGCCAAACACCTGCCGGGCACGAGAGCCCAAGCCGTCGGACGGGAAAGGCTAGTACGAGGTTTGGCCCGCTCTCGCTGCAGTTCTCCACCGCCCCGCGGCGCTGTAGGCGGAACAGGCGCGCTGGCCTCGGTGCGGGCGAGAAAGGC
>JAJZYO010000157.1:2830-5417 GCA_021798075.1 Actinomycetes bacterium | reverse complement strand
GAGGGCCTTGGCCCGCAAGACCAGCTCTCTCGGGCTGAACGGCTTGGTCACATAGTCGTCAGCACCGAGCTCGAACCCCGCTATCCGGTCACGCTCCTCGCTTTTGGCCGTAAGCACAAGGACCGGGACATCAGAGGACTTGCGAAGCTCGCGCGCTACCTCTTCCCCGGGGACGTCCGGCAGGCCGAGGTCGAGGACGACGAGCCCGACACCACCTCGGCGACCTATCTCAATTGCTTCGGCTCCCGAGCCGGTCGAGTAGACGACGAAACCCTCGCGCTCCAGGTACGACCTCACAAGCTCTCGCAGCTTGTACTCGTCCTCGATTACCAGCACTGCGTCCGGCACGCTCTCCTCCACGTCCCAGTATTGCCCACCTCGTCGGCCAAAACACCCTTTCGGAGAAGACATGTGACTTTGGGCCCTACGGTAGGAGGCTCCACCCAGCCTCCACCTCCCCTCGACCTAATCACCATCGGCTCGTGGCATGAAACGGGAAGGCAACTTCGAGCGCACAGGAGTACCAATGGACGTCACCGTAGTGTACGAGAGCCTTTTCGGCAACACCCGGAGGATCGCCGAAGCGATCGCGGCCGGGGCCCGGGATGCGCACCCTTCGGTCCGGGTGCGGTTACTGAGCACAAGCACTGCGCCGTCCGACGGCGCCGACCTCCTCATCGTCGGTGGGCCGACACACGCTCTTCGCATGAGCACAGCCGCTTCGCGCTACCAAGGGGCCCAGCCAGGTAAGCAGGGCGTTACCATCGCCCCCGAGAGCAGCCCCGACGGCCCCGGAGCTCGCGAGTGGCTTGGGGTCCTCCCCGCGGCCAAAGACGGGGGTGGCGCGGCAGCCTTCGACACCCGCTTGCCCTTCCCCCTGGCCGGCGGTGCAGCGAGGGGGATCGCGAAACGCCTCCAGCGCCACGGCTACCGGTTGGTCGCGCACCCGGAGGAGTTCGTTGTAAATGGTGCGCAGGGACCGCTCCGCGCCGGCGAAGAGGCCCGCGCTAAGGCTTGGGGGACCGAGCTCGTCCGGCGCGAGGCTCGCCGGCGTGCGCTCCACAACGTGAACGGGGCACGCACCCACCACAGCTAGTTGGCCGCGTTGGGGCTCGCTCTCAGACCTGCGACCTCGCTTGGTCGAGGTCCAAGTCGCGGCGGACGGCGCGCATGACCGTGAAGCTAATTTCGCCGGAGCGGTGGAGATCCCGGAGGGCCTCATGCTGCGCGCTCAACACCTGGGCTTCCACAGCTCGCAGGGAGCGCAGTGTTGGCTGCGCGCCACTGGCGCCATCTCCCGCCAGCACACGAGCTTGGTCCAAACGTCGCTCGTAGCGCCTCCTGAGAAGCTCCGCTAGGTCGTCAGAGATTTCCTCCTCGGCGCTCAACTGGTCCAAGAGGCGCAGGGCGGCTTCGGCGCAGCGGCGCTCGGCCAAGACCCGTTGGTGACGTTCCAGGTCGTCGCCGCCTATAGACAGGCGCCGCAGGAGCCACGGCAGGCTTGTCCCCTGGCCCACGAGGGTCACCACGATTACGCAAAAGGTCGTGAAAATCAGCAAGTCACGGTCCGGGAAAAGGTGGCCGGAGACCGCCACTGGGACAGACAGGGCCGCGGCCAGCGAGATCGCCCCCCGCAGGCCGGACCAGCCGAGAGCGAGCCTTTGTTGCCACGGCACGTCCCCGGTGTCGATTATCCGGCCTTCGGGCCGCCAGCGCAGGGTGGGGATCGCCATCCACCAGGCCAGGCGCACCACGACCACGACGACCGAGCCGAGAACGGCTGCGAACACCACGTCACGCAGCGGGTAGCCACGGATGCCCGCGACGAGCTGACGAAGCTGGAACCCCACCAGGACGAACAGCACCGATTCCAAGAGGAACACGAGCACCTGCCAGAACTCGGACATCTGGACCCGGCCGGAAGGGTCGAGTTCCGAGGACGGCTGCTGACCGAGAACGAGCCCGGTGGTCAGTGTGGCCAGCACCCCCGAGAGCCCGAGAGCGTCCGCCGGCAGGTAGGCCGCGAAGGGCACCAGTAAGGACACCACGATCTGTGACGCGGAGTCGCGAAGGGGCCGGCGCGAACGCGACGCGACCCAGCCGACCACGAGGCCGAAGGCCACCCCACCGCCGGCCACACGCACGAAGGCGGCCAGACCGCTGCCGATGCCCATGGGGGCGGCCACCGCCGCCACCCCGATCCCGAACAGGGCGAGAGCGATCCCGTCGTTGACGAGGCTCTCCCCCTCGAGCACCGTCGTCACCCTCGGTGGTGCTCCCAGCCGGTTGAACACCGAGACGGCGGCGACTACGTCCGTCGGGGCGACCACGGCACCGAGCACGAACGCCCCTACCCATCCGAACGACGGGACCAGTGCCCACACCACCGCCGCGACCGCCATCGTCGTGGCGAGCACCAGCCCGAGAGCGCCGAGGCCGATGGGCAGGGCGTTGGCCCTCAGTTCCCGGGGCGAGGTAACGAGGCCGGCGTGGTACACGAGCGGCGGCAGGAACCCGAGGAAGACCACCCGCGGCTCCAAGGTGATCGGCCCCAGGCCGGGCATGAAACTCGCGAGCGCACCGGCGA
>JAJZYO010000157.1:0-2820 GCA_021798075.1 Actinomycetes bacterium | reverse complement strand
CGACCAAGAAGACTGGGTAGGGGACGCGCGACCACCGCGAAAGCGTCCTGCTGGCCACGACGACCACCGCAATCCCCAAGCCAGCGAAGAGGTAAGTGCTCGTGACCGGGTCGAGCCCCGGTACCAGGGCTGCTAGTTGGCTCATCGACAAGGCGGTTAGCAAACATGCAGGCTAGCGCAGGCGGGCTGGCGCAGGCACGGGGCTTCTACGCACCTGACCACCAATCAAGAGCGCCGCCGTGACAGCCCGCACGTGGCCACGAAGGCAGTCACACCTTCGTCGCCGGCCGTCATATCTGGGCCAGGTCGCCCAGCACGACGTTGACGGTCCGGTTCTGGCCGTTCTGGCTGGTCACGGTCACCTTCACCTGAGTGCCCGGCTTCAGGCCGGCGAGCACGCTCTGCAGCGTGGTGAGATCCGGGGTCGCCTGGCCGCTTATGGAGGTGATAACGTCGCCGACTGCGATCTTGCCACGAGCAGCCGGGCCGTTGGCCTGGACCGCAGTGACCGTCACACCTGCCGGTTCGCCGGTGAAGGTGACGCCATCTACGCCGCTGATCCCGAGGGCGGCGCGACCGGCCTTGGTGACCTTACCGGAATTGATCAATTGGGGAGCAACGAGTTTCACCGTGTCGGAAGCAATCGCGAAACCGACACCCGCCACCGAGGACGATCCGTTGGACGCTGCCAGCGTAGGGATACCCACGACCTGGCCGGAGAGGCTGACGAGCGCTCCCCCGCTGTTGCCCGGGTTGATGGCGGCGCTCGTTTGGACGAGGTCGGGGAGGACCACGCCGTTGCCTTCGCTCACGGTGCGCCCGTTGAAACTGACGATGCCGTCCGTGACGGAACCGGCCAGGCCAAACGGGCTGCCAATCGCGAGGACCAGGTCGCCCACCTCCAGGGCCGCCGAGTTGCCGAAACTGGCCGGCTTCAAGCCCGGGACCGGCGACGACAGCCTGATCACCGCCAAGTCGTCGGGCGCGTACCTGCCGACCAGCCTGGCGTCCACCTGCCGCCCGTTTGACATCGAGACAGTGAACTGCCCGGCGTTGCCGACTACATGAGCGTTGGTGACGATATCGCCCTTGGTGTCGTACACGACGCCAGAACCGAGGCCTGAAGTAGTGGAGATCTCGACCACCGATGGGCTCACAGCCTTCACGACGCGAACGAAGGCCACCTGTATGGCTGCGGCCGAGCCACCTCCTGCATTCGCTGCCGCCTTCGTGGTCTGAGCGGCGGGCGCAGCCTTTTCAAAGGCACCAGCACCAGTGCTGGTTGCCACCAGCGCTACCGCCACCGACATGGCCGGTACCATCACGGCTGCAGCGCGCCATGAGCGCGTCTTTACTTCTTTCCTAGTGGACATCAGCCCATCTCCTTCTTTCCAGCTCTTGGAGCCAGCACCCGTTAGTGGGCACAGGCAATCGAGATTCAAGCCCGTCAGGGCGCAGCGCGTGTCAAGGCGATGTGCAGATCAGGTGGAGCCGCGGCCGCGTCAAAGGCACGCCGGCCCCGACGTCACGTCTTAGGCCTTCTTGTGGTGGGCACCCAAGGTACTCTTGACATATCAGTTAGGGTCCTTTGGCCCTAGTGCTCGCGCCACTTCGGAGGAAGCCTGAATAAGCTCCCTCCCCTTTTTCCTCCTCTCGGGCGGGAGCGGGATGCAGTCCCGGGGTTATCCGGACGGCACAGCAGGGGCGTGGCGCCTCGGACCGGAACGAGGCGCCCTGCCTCCACTACGTCAAGCCGCTTTCGTGCCGCCCAGTTCGGCGCGCCCGGCGAGCACGGCGGCGGTGGCTACGTCAGCGGGAACAGTCCGCACGGCCCGGAACAAGAAGTAAGCACTGGCGCCGAGCGGCAGGAGCATGATCGCAAAGGTCCACAGCAGCCCCGAGTGACCCCCACCGAGGAGATCCGCGACCGCACCGAAGAGGAGGGGCGCCACGGCCTGGGCGCCGGCCCGGACCAACGTCCGTACTCCCTCGGCCCTCCCCCAAAGCGGTGCGGGCATGACGTCAAGGCGAGCAGCATCGATCGGCGGGTTCTGAGCCGAAAGCGCCAGGGCTGCCGCAACTAGGTACGGAAGGGCCGCCAGGGTACTGCGGGTAACCAGGACCGGCACAAACAGGACGGGGGTCGCGGCCGCGGCCACCGCCGCCACGAGCACTCGGCCGTGAAGCTTGCCTCGCCGGAGCAGGTGGTCACCGAGCGGGCCCCCGATCGCGATCCCGGCGACGGCACCGCCTCCGACGACGATCATGAGAAGATTGGCCAAGGCCTGGTCGATGCGGTAATGCTCTTTCACGAATACGACGCCGAAGGTCTCCACCCCGGCAAAGAAGTAGTAACCGAGAGCGCCCGACGCGATCAGGAAGATGTTGGTCTTGACGCTCAGGATGTACCGGGTTGCCTGCACGATGCCCATGTGCGCCGGGTCCACCTTCAGCAGACGACGGTGGGGGCGCACACCCTGCTCGATGGCCAACCGCTGGGCATCCGTTGGTCCCGCGCTGCCGGAGCCGGCGCTTTCGCTAAGGGTCGCCCGCCCTTGCTCTCGCACGCTCCCCGGGGCCGCGAAAAACGTCTCACCCCGGACAGGCTCGGGGAGGCGCGCCACGAACCACGCCAGCGCAAATGCGGGCACACCGAGCGACGCGAACGCCGCGCGCCAGGACAGCACAGCAATGTCGCCCGTAACGGCAAACCCGATACCAGCACCGACGAGCTCGCCGAGGCCGATGAAGCTGTAGGTCCGGCCCCGGTCGCCACCTGGAAAGTAGTCGCCCACCAGAGACGCAACGACCGGCCCCGCC
>JAJZYO010000156.1 GCA_021798075.1 Actinomycetes bacterium | reverse complement strand
GTTGGGCACAGTGCGCCGCAGCCGGCGCTCGTCACTGGCCCGAGGCAGGCCACGCCCTGGGCTACGAGCAGACATATATTGCCCGCGGCCTTGCATTCCCTGCAGACGGGGAAGTTCGGGATCCGCGGCGCCCTACCGGCCAGGTAGGCGGTGACGACCTCGAGGAGCTGGGCCGGGTTGATCGGGCAGCCGTGAAGCTCGAAGTCGACGGGGACGTGGGCCGAAACAGGTGTCGATGTGGCGAGGGAGGAAATGTAGGCCGGGTTGGCATAGACAGCGGACACGTATTCGCCGGCGTCCGCGTAGTTGCGGAGGGCTTGTATCCCGCCAGCCGTAGCGCAAGCCCCGACCGTGACGAGGAAGCGCGATGCGGCGCGCACGGCCTTGATGCGCTCGGCATCGGCCGGCGTGGTAACCGAACCTTCGACAATAGAGATGTCGTAGGGCCCGTCGACGACAGCTCGTGTCACTTCGAGGAAGTAGGAAATGTTGAGCGCTCCCAGAAGGTCGAGAAGCTGGTCCTCGAGGTCGAGCAAAGAGACCTGGCAGCCGTCGCAGGACGCGAACTTCCACACGGCCAGGCTCGGCTTCGGGTGAGCGAGCCCAACCTGACCGGCAACGCTCATAGTTCGGGCACTCTCACAGTTCGGCCTCGTGGAGGAGCCGGCTCGCCTCTGGGTAGGTTACGACCGGGCCACCGCGGCACAAGATGTAGGGGCCGAGCTGGCAATGGCCGCAGAGGCCCGTGCCGCACTGCATGTTGCGTTCGAGGGAGACTCTAAGCCTGATCGACGTCGGGAGAACTCCGCGCTCTATCAGGGCTTGCACAGTGAAGCGCATCATGACTTCAGGCCCGCACACGAGGGCCATCACCCGGCGCGGGTCGAAAGTCATCTGCGGGACGAGTTCGGTAACTACCCCGACGTGGCCCATCCAGCCTTCCTCGGCGACGTCCACGGTGATGGCAACTTCAGCGCCGGCCGTCGCCCAAGCCGCTAGGTCCTCTTTGAATATGAGCTGGTCCGGCCGGCGGGCACCAGCGAGGACGACAACTCTGCGGGGGCCGCTCGGGAGGCCTGTGGTCTCGATGAGCTGTTCGATCGCACCTCGGAGGGGCGCGAGCCCGATGCCGCCGCCGACGATTATGGCGTCAGCTTGGGCGAAGCTCGCCAGCCCCCAGTCCGTCCCGAACGGACCGCGCACCCCGACGCGCGTGCCGACACTCGCCTGGCAAAGCGCACGGGTGACGGGGCCGACCTCGCGGACCGTGTGGAGGAGCGGCCCGGCGCCAGGGGAACTGCTGACCGAGATCGGCACTTCACCGACGCCGAATGCCGTGAGCATGTTGAACTGCCCAGGCTGGAAGGAAAACGGCGCGCCACCGTCGTTCTTTAGGGCGAGGGTGACCACGTCGGGCGCTTCTTGGGCCCGGTCGGAAACGTGGAACACCGTCGGCGTGAAAGGACCAGGCCCGCTCAGCACCGAAGTCGCGAGCCCGCCAGTGGGTGCGGACGAAGTGGAGCCGCTCATTGCAAGTGGGCCTCGCCGTGGGTTTCCCCGGCGTTGTCGCTCGCGCGAAGAGCCGCTATTTCCTCCGTTACGTCGATACCTGCCGGGCACCAAGTGATGCAGCGCCCGCAGCCCACACACCCCGAAGTGCCGAACTGGTCCCACCACCAAGAGAACTTGTGTGTGACCCACTGCCTGTAGCGCGACTTGATGCTGGCTCGCACGGGCCCTCCGTGGACGTAGGAGTACGCGAGGTCCGCGCACGACGCCCAGGTCCGCTCGCGCTGGACGGTGCCCGAAAGGTCGGTCCGGTCCTCGAAGTTGCTGCAGAAGCAGGTCGGGCAGACGGCTGTGCAGTTGCCGCACACCAAGCACTGCTTGGCGACTTCGTCCCAGAGCGGGTTGGAAAGGTTGCGTACAAGCATCTCGGGAAGGCCGTGCTGGTCTACGCTACGGCCCATGTGCGACGCCGCCCTGGCGAGCAGTTCGGTGCGCCTCGCGAAATCTTCCCGGCGAGCCCGTCTCTGGGACAGGCCTTCGAGCAGTTCTTTGCCGATCTTGGAGCCGGCCCTGGCCAGGTAGTAACCGCCGCCAAGCTCCGTGAGCGCGAGGTCGAAGCCCTCGCTCGCGCTCGGCCCGGTGCCCATCGAGACACAAAAGCACGTACTTGCAGGCCGTGAGCACTCGACCGCCACGAGGACGACGGCGTCCCGGCGCCGGCGGTAAGCGGGGTCCGTGACGGGAGGCGAACCCAGGGCGCGGTCTAGGACACGGAGCCCTGCGAGGTCGCAGGGCCTGGCGCCCACGACGGCGACGGGGGGCACGTCGTCGGAGATCTCTTCGACTTCATAGCCGGGGGCCTTTGCTTGCCAGATGATCGATCGCGGCGGGAAAACCTCTGCCTTCAGCGATCCAGCGCCGACGGCCCAGTTGAACAAGTCCGGCGAAGCGGTCTGGTGGAGGCGGTAGGTCCCCGGTGCCTGCTCGTCCTCCCATCCCCTCGGCAGGTCCGCCGCGCTTTTCAGCTCGCGGATCGAGATGGCGCCGCCGGAAGCGACCGGCCCCATTGTTCGGTACCCTCGCGCCTTGAGCGAGCCGATGAGCCCGTCCAAGCCATCGAAACCGATGATGGCGGCCATCACGCCCGAAACTAAGGCGCTGCCGAGTGGTCCATAAGGGCCGAGGGTCACTAGGCGAGGGGACTTTGGGCCCCCTTGGCACCTTCGGTAGTCGCGGCCTAGTCTGAGAGTGGTCGGCGCACGAGGAGGTTAGGTACCTGATGGCAATTGCGACGGTTCAGGCCGCTGCAGGGCGCTCGAGACCGAGCGCGCCAAGCGATGACAAGCGCTGGCGCCAAGTGGACGTGAGGATGCGCCGTCTCGGGTACCGCCCCGACGGCTTGATCGAAGCCCTCCACACCGCCCAGGAGGCTTTTGGGTACCTGGACGACGAGGCGCTCACTTATGTCGGCGAGAGCATGGGCGTGGCGCCGAGCAAGGCTTACGGCGTAGCAACTTTCTACTCCCATTTCATGCTCAAGCCGCAAGGCGAGCATACCTGCGTCGTATGCGCCGGGACGGCTTGTTATATAAACGGTGCGGCAGGGCTCTTGGGCGCGATCGAGGGCAAGCTTGGTGTCGAGCCAGGAGAGACAACGCCGGACAACAAGATCTCGGTATTGAAGGCGCGCTGTTTCGGGTGCTGCAGCATGGCGCCGGTCGTCATGGTCGACGGAGAGGTCCATGGGACGATCACGCCCCCGGAGTTGGTAACGCTTTTGGAGGACCTGTGACCGCGGTGGGCACGCCGGCAGCAACCCCCCCGCCGCGCCGGCGCCAGGCGGGGCCGCTCATCCCCGAAGGCCCGGTGAGAGCGTCGGCCCATATCTGCCAGGCGGCTGGCTGCCAGTCAATGGGCTCGGACCGGCTGCTCGAAGTCCTCTCCGACGAAGTCCTGGGCGCCGGCCTTCGCGACGTTGCCGTCCGGCGAGTGGGCTGCCTGGGGCTCTGCTCCGCGGGGCCATTGGTGGCCGTCCCCGAGCAGGGACGGGTTTTCGAGCGGGTGCGGCCCGACGACGGTGCGAGCCGGCAGGACTTGCTTTCGTCCCTGAGCGGCGAAGCAAAAGGCGGGAGGCCGCTCGCGGGTGACAGTTTCTTTTCACCTCAGGTCAAGGTGGTGCTCGAACGCTCCGGCACGGTCGACCCCGAGCGCGTCGATGATTACGTTGCTAGTGGCGGGTACACGGCCTTGGCCAAGGCGGTGAGCGAGATGGCCCCCGAAGAAGTGGTAGCTGAGGTGGTAAAGAGCGGCCTTAGAGGCCGGGGAGGAGCGGGTTACCCGACCGGCCTCAAGTGGAGGACGGTCGCAATTCAAGACAGCCACGCCGGCAAGTACGTAGTCTGCAACGCCGACGAGGGGGACCCGGGCGCCTTTATGGACCGGAGCGTCCTTGAGAGCTGCCCGCACCAAGTACTGGAAGGAATGGCTATAGCCGGCTACGCCGTCGGCGCGAGCCAGGGCTACGTGTACGTGCGTGCCGAGTACCCGCTAGCAGTCAAGCGCCTTTCGCATGCGATCAGGGAAGCCGGCCGGGAAGGCTTCCTCGGGAGAGAAGTAGCGGGAACCCGTTTCGGGTTCGAAGTCGAGGTGCGCATCGGTGCTGGCGCGTTCGTTTGCGGCGAAGAGACTGCCCTCATTGCCTCGGTCCAAGGGGGAAGGGGCACCCCGCGGCCTCGCCCGCCCTACCCGGCGGCCTCTGGCCTTTGGGGTTGCCCAACCCTCATAAACAACGTTGAAACTTTTGCCAATATCCCTGCGGTGGTGGCGAAGGGCGGCGAATGGCTGGCCTCGATGGGCACGGAGCGGTCCAAGGGGACGAAGGTCTTCGCCTTGGCCGGCGCTGTGGCCAATACGGGATTGATTGAGGTCCCGATGGGCGTCACGCTGCGCGAGATCGTCTTCGGGATCGGTGGAGGCCTCGCGCCGGGACGGCGCTTCAAGGCGGTGCAGACTGGTGGTCCAGCCGGCGGCTGCATACCCGAGGATCTGCTCGATATGCCCGTGGACTACGAGAGCCTCACGCAAGCGGGCTCGATGATGGGCTCGGGCGGGATGATCGTGATGGACGACACGTCGTGCATGGTCGATGTTGCCAAGTTCTTCATGGATTTTTGCCGGGAGGAGTCCTGCGGGAAATGTGCACCTTGCCGCGTGGGGACCCAGGAAATGTGGCGGTTCCTTGACCGGATGACCCGCGGTGCTGGGACCCGGCGTGACTTGGAGCAGCTGGAAAGTTTGGCCGACATGGTGCGCTCGACGAGCTTGTGCGGTCTCGGACAGGGCGCTCCCAATTCCGTCTTTTCCACGCTCCGTTATTTCCGGGATGAGTACTTGGCGCATATTGACGACCGAGTCTGCCCGGCTGGGGTTTGCGCGATGAATGCCGGAGGAAGGAGCGAGGCCGTGCCCGCAGGGGTCGGGGTTGCAGGGGTCGGGTCGCCGAAATGAGCGAAGTAAGGACGCTTCAGATTGATGGCAAGGACGTCGCCGCCAGGTCGGACCAGACGATCCTTTCTGCCGCCCAGGACAACGAGATCGGCATCCCAACGCTGTGCCATCTGGAGGGCCTCTCCGACGTGGGCGCCTGCCGGCTCTGCGTAGTCGAGGTCGAGGGCACTCCCAAGCTCCTGCCGTCTTGCACTACGCGGGTGGAGGAGGGCATGAAGATCACCACCACGTCGGAGCGCTTGGTCGCGTACCGGCGCAAGATGATCGAGATGTTCTTCGTCGAGCGCAACCACATTTGCGCGGTTTGCGTTGCCAATAACCATTGCGAGCTCCAGGATCTGGCAACGCGCCTCGGGGTCGATCATTTCGACCTGCCGCTCATGCACCCGAAGCTGCCTGTCGACGCGACCCACGAGCGTTTCGCCATCGAC
>JAJZYO010000155.1 GCA_021798075.1 Actinomycetes bacterium | reverse complement strand
CGTGCCCACCAGGAGGGCGCTGGTCCTGGTGCTGCAGTCCAAGGCGGAGCTTTTGTCGGGGACCGGGCGCGTTTTCCACGCCTCCCGGCTCAGCTTCCCCGAGCCTTCGGTGGTGCGCCTGGCCCATTTCGTGCGGGTCCCCCACCAGGCCCACGTCGCGCTCAACCGCCGTGCGGTGTTCGCCCGGGACGGCCACCGCTGCCAGTACTGCGGCGCCCAGGCAGAGAACATCGACCACATCGTGCCGCGGTCCAAAGGTGGCCAGCACACGTGGGAAAATGTCGTGGCAGCGTGCAAGCGGTGCAACGCGAGGAAACGCGACCACATGCTCGAGGAGAGCGGCATGAGGCTGCGCCGGCCCCCTTCGGCCCCGAAGGGCCGCCAGTGGGCGCTCGTGGCGCTCGGGACGGTGTTGCCGGACTGGGAGCCGTACCTCGGCCTGCCCGGGCAGTTCGTCCACCTGGGTAACGCTTCTGACGGGGCCGCCGCGTTCTCGGTTCGCGTCACCCCTTTGTCTGCTTGAGTAGCTCACACGGCACGAAGTGGCTCGTCGAGCACCGGAGCGGCACGGTCGCGGACCTGCACGCCTCGTCGGCGGCGCTCGTCTCCCCCAATGACGTGCCGGTAAGCCCCCTGGCCCGTACCGCCCGCTGCCTGCAACCGATCGACAGCGCCCTCGTCCTGGGCAGCTCGCAGCCGGAGACGGTGGCGGATGCCTCGGCCTGCGCCCGGGCCGGCGTCGGTCTGGTACGCAGGAGGAGCGGTGGTGGCGCGGTGCTGGTCCAGCCCGGGGCGCAACTGTGGGTCGACCTCGTGGTGCCGGCGGGCGACCCGCTGTTCGACGAGGACGTGGCCCGCGCTGCCTGGTGGGTCGGGGAGGCTTGGGCGCTCGCGTTGCGCCACGCGGGGCTGGCCGGCGCCGAAGCCTGGAAAGGTCAGCTCCTGCGCCGCCCTTGGGGTTCGATCGCCTGCTTCGCGCTCCTGGGCGCCGGCGAGGTGACGGTCCCCGACGTGACCGCCACCGACGTGACCGCAAGCGTGCCGGGCCGTCAGTGGCCCAAGGTCGTCGGGGTGTCCCAGCGCCGGACGAGGCTCGGAGCGCTCTTCCAGTGCTCTTGCCTGCTGCGCTGGGAGCCGGCCGAGCTGGCGGCCCTCCTCGCGCTCTCCCCGCCCGAACGCGAGCAGGCGTCGCGTGAATTGCGCGACGTTGCCCTCGCGGCTCCCGCCGGGGACGGCGAGCAGCTGTTCGAAGAGCTGCTCGCCGTCCTCCCGTGACCTGCGGGAGGCTCAGCGGGAGGCGCTGACCTTGCCGGCGACCGACCTCGGCAACGCCGCCCGGCCGGCCTCGAGGCGCGCGACGGGCACCCGGAACGGCGAGCACGACACGTAGTCGAGGCCGATTTCGTCGAAGAAGTGGATGCTTTCGGGGTCGCCGCCGTGCTCGCCGCACACGCCCAGTTCGATCTCGGGCTTGGCCGTGCGGGCTGCGGCCGACCCCATCCTGACCAGGGCCCCGACCCCGTCCTTGTCCAGGGTCTCGAAGGGGGAGGTGCCGAATATCCCGAGGCTCATGTAGAGAGGGAAGAACGACGCCTCGCAGTCGTCTCGCGAGAAGCCCCAAGTGGTCTGGGTGAGGTCGTTGGTGCCGTAGGAGAAAAAGTCGGCCGCGGTGGCGATCTGGCCGGCCGTCAGGCACGCCCTGGGCAGCTCGATCATGGTGCCGATGACCTTTTCCAGGTGCACCCCAGCCCCCTCCGAGACGGCGTCGATAACCGACTCTGCTTCCTCCCGGACGTGCTCGAGTTCTTGGACCGCGCCGACGACGGGCACCATCACCTCGAAGACGGGGTTGGCGCCGGCCTTCTTGCGCTCCACCGCGGCCTCGGCGATGGCGCGTACCTGGAGGTCGATGAGCCCCGGCACCGCGAGGCAGAGCCGGACGCCGCGCAGGCCGAGCATCGGGTTTTGCTCGTGTAGACGGCGCACGGCCGGCAGGAGGCGCTCGGCTTCCTCGTCCGTCTCGCCCTTGGCCCTGGCGGTCGCGGCCCGCACGGACAACTGGGTGAGGTCCGGCAAGAACTCGTGCAGCGGTGGGTCGATCAGCCTTATCGTCACGGGCAGGCCGTCCATCTGCTCGAAGATCTGCACGAAGTCCGAACGCTGGAGCGGCAGGAGATCGTCGAGGGCGGCTTGGCGTTCCTCCTCGGTCTCGGCCAGTATGAGCCGCTCCACGAAAAGCCTGCGCTCGCCGAGGAACATGTGCTCGGTCCGGCAGAGCCCTATGCCCTCTGCCCCGAAGGACCGGGCACGGCGGGCATCGTCTGGCATGTCGGCGTTGGCCTTCACCCCGAGGCGCCGGCGGGCGTCAGCGTGGCGGAGGAGGCGGCTCACGCAAGCCACGAGGTCTCTCGTCTCGACGTCTGCCAACGCTGCGTCGAAGGTCCCCTCGAAGTACTCGACAAGGGGTGAGGGGGCCACCTCGACCGCGCCCTTGTACACGGCCCCCGTCTTGCCGTCGATCGAGATGACGTCGCCTTCGGCGATGACTGTCCCGTCAGGGGCGGTGAAGCGCCGGCCGGGGACGTCTAGCTGGAGGTCCTGAGCGGCGACCACGCAGGTCTTGCCGAGCCCCCGGGCGACGACGGCCGCGTGGCTCGTCCTGCCGCCCCGGCGGGTCAAGATCCCCTTTGCCGCGACCATGCCCGGCAGGTCGTCGGGGTTGGTCTCGTTGCGGACCAAGATGACGGCCTCGCCTCGCGAGGCCCATTCGCCAGCGGCCTCCGAGTCGAAAACCGCCTTGCCGACGGCCGCGCCGGGGCTGGCACCCTGGCCGGTCGCGAGCTTGGCGCCGGCGGTGCCCTCGGCGAAGCGAGGGAACATCAGCTCGGCGAGCTGGGCCCCGTTCACCCGCCCGAGGGCCTCGTCCATGCTGATCACGCCTTCGTCCACGAGCTGGGTGGCGATGCGGAACGCCGCCGCCGCCGTGCGCTTGCCGACACGGGTCTGGAGCATCCAGAGCCTGCCGTTTTCGACCGTGAACTCGATGTCACAGAGGTCGCGGTAGTGGTGCTCCAAGACGGCCATGATGTCGAGCAGCTGGCGGTACACGGGTTCGTTCAGCTCTTGCAGCGCCTCCAAGGGCACTGGGTTCCTGATCCCGGCCACGACGTCCTCGCCCTGCGCGTCCTGGAGGTAGTCGCCGTAGACGCCCCGGTTGCCGGTGGCGGGGTCGCGGGTGAAGGCCACGCCCGTCCCCGAGGAGAGCCCGAGGTTGCCGAAGACCATCGAGACGATGTTGACGGCCGTGCCGAGGTCCTCGGGGATGCGTTCCTGGCGCCGGTAGACCCGGGCACGTTCGGTGTTCCAGGACTCGAACACGGCCTTTATGGCGGCGTCGAGTTGCTCGCGCGGCTCGGTCGGGAACTCCCGCCCCGTTTCGCGCTTCACGATCTCTTTGTAGGTGGAGACCAGTTCTCTCAAGTCGCCTACCCCGAGGTCCAGGTCCGAGGCGGCGCCCCTCGCCCGCTTCATGTCCGCGAGGGCGTGCTCGAAGAGCGCCCCGTCGGCCCCCATAACGGTCTTGCCGAACATCTGGACCAGGCGGCGGTAGGAGTCCCAGGCGAAGCGTTCGTCGTCAGCCTGCTTGGCGAGGCCCATGACCGACGCCTCGTTCAACCCGATGTCGAGGACCGTGTCCATCATCCCTGGCATGGAAAACCTGGCCCCGCTCCGCACCGAGACCAAGAGCGGGTCGTCCGGGTCGCCCAGGTGCTTGCCCATCGTCCGTTCCAGGCGCGAGAGGTGCTCTTCGACCTCTGTGCCGAGCCCGGCGGGGAGACCACCCGTAGTCAGGTACTCCCGGCAGGCTTCGGTCGTGATCGTGAAGCCCGGCGGGACCGGCAGGCCCAGGTTGCTCATTTCGGCCAAGTTCGCCCCCTTTCCCCCGAGCAGGTCGAGCATGCCGCGGTTGCCCTCGGCAAAGTCGTAGACGTACTTGGCCATCTGGGGCCCTCCTTGTTATGTGTGGGTCGAGCGCCAGTGTCGTCTCGCCGCGCTTAAGTGGTTAGGGGCGAAAGACCCCTCGCCAGAGGGCCCAATAGCCTTTGGCCCTGCCTGCGACCATGACGTGGCGAGCGAGGGGAGGAGGGGTTGACGTCGAAGCCGTAAGACTTCGGTCACTGCCGAGGCGCGCTCCTTTGATCGGGAAGCGGCCGAGCCACCGACGGGGGCCATCATGCCCGAGGTGGCCTGAGTGCATATTGCACCAGCCCTAGGTCGCACTCCTGGTGCCAGCACTGCTGGCCCGGTGCCCACTGCACCGGTCCCAGGAGCCCAGCAGGCAACCGTCAGTGAGATGTTTGCTGATGGTTTGGGGAACGGCGGTGTACTCTGGCGCTGTGCCTAGAGCGAGGGGTGACCCGCCCCCAAGTACCGCCTCTCCACCGGGCGCCTCTTTACCGGGCGTGCCCGCGCTGGCCGGTGGCGCTGATGTCGCCCACCACGAGATCCTTCGCCTTTCCGGCCTGCTCGGCACCGTCGTGCAAGGCCCTTCCGGCCCGGTAGAGGGCCGGCTTTCCGATGTGATCGCCCGCCTAGGCGGAGAGGACACCTCCCCGGGCTGGCACCCGCGGGTCACCGGCTTGGTGGTCAGCGTCGAGGGGGCCGACAAGTTCGCCCACGCCTACCAGCTGGCCGAGCTCGGCTACGACTTAGCCAGGTTGAAGGTCGAACCGGCCTCGCTCGGGCCGTTCGTGCGCCGCCCAGGCGAGGTGCTGCTCGGGCGCGACTTGGGTTCGCGCCACCTGATCCACATGAAAAGGGCCCGCCTCGTGCGAGCCAATGACATACTGCTCGCCAAGGTCGGCAGTTCTTGGCAGGTGAGCGGTGTCGACACGAGCCCGCGCCCGCTGCTCGGGAGGCTGCTCCCCCGCAAGTGGCGCCGCCGTGGCCAGGACGGGCGGGTCCTCGACTGGTCGGAGGTGGAGCCCTTTGTCTCTCACGTGCCGACCGCACGCTTGCAGATCCCCTTCCGCAAGCTTCGCCGCCTCCACCCCGCAGCCCTGGCCGACCTGGTGGAGGCAGCGTCGCACGAAGAAGGCGAGGAGATCATAAAGGCGGTGAGCGCGGACCGCGAGCTCGAGGCGGACGTTTTCGAGGAGCTCGAGCCGGACCACCAAGTCGAGTTCCTGCGCAGCCGCAGCGACGAAGAGGCCGCCAGGTTGCTCTCCGCCATGGGCCCGGACGACGCCGTCGACTTGCTCACCGAGCTCGACCAGGAGCGGCGCCTGCCGATCTTGGAGAAGGTGCCCTTGCCGGCCCAGGCCAAGATGCGCGCCCTGCTCAGCTACAACCCCGAGACGGCCGGGGGCCTGATGAACCCGGACTTCATCGCCGTGTCCGCGGCGCGCACCGTCGGCGAAGCCCTGGCGGCGGTGAGGACCTCGCCGGTCGCCCCCGAGGCA
>JAJZYO010000154.1 GCA_021798075.1 Actinomycetes bacterium | reverse complement strand
GGCGCCGCGTGACCCGGCCGACGTACTGCACGACCCGGCTGCGCCCGAGATGGAAAAGTGAGGAACAGCGTGTCGAGCGCGGCGAGGTCGAAGCCCTCGCCGCGGTAGGCCCCGGTAGCGAGAAGCAAGATCGGGGCGCCGTTCGTACCGAGCCCATCGAGGACTGCCTTGTGCACTTTCTTGCCGGTCCCGCCTTTCAGCACTGCGGGCTCTAGGCTTAAGTTCAGAGAAGCCCGTCGTTCTTACACTTTGTTCTCCGACGACGCCATCGCACGCATCCACAAGGCCTCGCGCGGCCTGCCCAGAGCCGTCAACAACCTGGCCCTGCAATCCCTGGTCGAGGCCTATGCGGCTGGTGCTTCGATAGTCGACGACAAGGCCGCCCGGGCTGCCGTCGCCGAGGTCACCGCCGAATGAACGAACTTGAGCCGCTACTGCAGCGGATCACGGGCACCGTCGATGTCGACTACGAGCCTGGCTATGAGCACATTAGGAGCTGGCGTGTTGCTTGAAGTTATTGGCCACCTCGCCCACGACGGCATCGAACCACGCTGGGTCAGCTTGGAGATCAGCGGCCCGGCAGCGACAGTCTGAGCACTGCCCCCGACAGGCCCAGCACTGGTGGCGACAACGCGAGCACCAAACGTCCTGGACCAATATGTCGCCACGATGCTGGGGCTAAAAGTCGGGCAACATGGCACTTCACTTTCTGGGCCCCAGTGGTAGATGTCAGGCACTGGGCCGACGACCGTGGGGAGCACCGCCGGGATGGTCGACTGGCACGCTCAGTATTCTGCACGTGCGGGCAATACCTGGGCGGGCGCGCGCCATCGGGCGGCCGCGCGGAGCATTCAGGCGCACGAGGTCACGCAATCAGCTGTTGGGCTCGGACAGCTCAACGCCGTTGCCGGAGGAGTCATCACTGAGGACCTGCTTGCCGTCCATATGCGTCATCACGTTGTTGCGCAGGGTGGCCCCCGTGGCGCGCAACCGCTCCCGCTGAGCCGATACCTCTCACCCTTACGTAGCTGGGCTCGGTTCCACCCCCTCGTGCGGACCGCCGTCCCGCACTGGCTGGGCCCCCTCGATGCCCTCTCAGCGTTGAGGGCCACCCGTAGGTCGCCAGGGCGGAGCATGGCAACCCAGCTCCGGGTGCATCTCCTCTTTGGAGCGCAGGCAAGGCACACCGCGTTGCCAAAGGGTGGGCGTCAACCGTGGTGGCGCTGGCGGGCTCCCCTTACATTTGGGGGATCACCCCCATGTCAGGCCCTCCGAGGCGCGTCACACTACATCCCATGAGCAAACGAAGGGGGGCCGCTTGCATGGTTGGGCTGGCGACGTTCGCAGCCATAATTGCCCAGCCTGTTGGCCCGGGGGCTGCCAGCACCAGCAGCCCGCAGAACACCTGGGCCCCCACGACGGGGACAGGCTCGATAGCCTCCCTGCCCCAGGCCGAAAGCTTCATCGGGGCGACCACCGGGCCCGACGGGCAGGCCAGCGCTATCGGCGGTGCCGCTGCCAGTACTGCTGTGCCCAACACGTACGCACACAACCCCTCCACGCCCTTGGCCTGGTCTCAGTCCAAGCCCGTGCTGACGCTAAGCGGGGCGCCGGGCTCGCTGTCGCCGTTGGTGGCGGACGGAGGCAAGCAGTACCTGGTGGGCACGTTCAAGGGGAGCCTGGACCTGTTGACCAACGCCGGGGGCACTTGGCGGCAGTACCCGACTGACATCTCGGACTACCCCCTGGACAGCGGCCTAGGCCTTTACGGGCTAGCCGTGTCGTCGGGCGTGGCGTACGTCCCCTACATAGACCGCCACCAGGACGTGAGGCTGGCATTTGACCCGGGCGGGCCCGGAAGGCCCTGGCGGGAGGTGACAGTCCTCGCGCATGCCAACGCCCTGTGCGGGTTGGGCATAGAGCCTGGTGACCCCGCCGCAGCCGTCGCATCCGGGCAGGTCGCCTTGGCGTTCGACGACTCGGTCTGCCCCCACCAAGGTCTGAACACCAACCTTGACATCTACGTCGCATCCGTGCCAGTCGCTGCGCTCCGGAGCTGGGGCCCGACGCCGACGTGGCACATCGCCGGGGTCACCGTACCCTACGCGGTGGGCGGTGATTACCCGGCACTGGCCGTGGACGGGCGTGATCTCGACCTGGCATACGAGTTCGACAACCACAGCGGCGACATCGGCTTCGTCCAGGGGATGCCGGCCGCGCGAGGGTTCGCCTGGCCGACCAAGCCGACCCGGTTCGCCGCAGTGCCCAAGCAGGGCATGGATCTCCCGGCACTGTTCCTGACCGCCGGAGGCAGGGCGGGCGTGCAGGCCGCCGCGGCGATGTTCGCCGACGGCGTCGACGTATGGGCCGCCACGCTGGCTAGAGGCCGGTGGACGTCCGCGATGCTCGCCCGGGACGTGGCCGAGGGCTCCCAGCGGCCCGCCGCCGCGCTCGGAGACTGCGGCCCCTCGCTCTCCTACCAGCTCACCGGGCCTGGGCGCTCCGGCGCGGCCGTTACGACACGCAGAGGGTCCCGTTGGGTCACGCAGCGGATCAGCCCCGCGGAGGCGTCGGGGGACGACATGTGGCCGCAGATCGTGCTGACCGCGCCCAATGTCATGCAACTTCTGTTCCTAGACGACGACTCCGGCAAGACCGTGCTGTACGGGGCGCGAGGTGCCTGCCGCGCCATAAGCGCGGTGCCTCCGGCCGCGCCGGCCATCAGCGGGGTCATCGACAATGCCGCCAACGACGCCGCCACGCCGGCACCCGGCGATTCGCTCGTGGTCAACGGCAGCGGGTTCGGCGCCGTGCAATATGCGGGTGCCGTCGAGCTTCTACCCGCGCCTGGGGCCAAAGGCGTTGCGCTCCAGGTGCCGGTGCAGTTCTGGAGCCCGACCAGCATCGGGGCGACGCTGCCCCCGACGCTGGCGGTGGGTACGCCCTACCGCCTAGCCGTCATCGTACGGCGCGCCAGAGGCGCACCCGCCGCCACCAGCAACAGCGTGCCCCTCACTATTTCGGCGCGAGTGGTCCCACCGACGCCCTACCTGCACATCAGCTTCACGGACGGTGCACGCACAGCCGGTCAGCCCGTCCAGCCGGGCGACCTCGTCACCATCGCCATCACCAGCAGTGGCAGCGCGCCCCGCACCGGCAAGTTGGTCCTGACCCCGGCGGCCACTCCAGCGGCCTGCGCGCGAAGTGCATACGGGGTCCATTGCGGGGGACCGCTTGCCCCGGTCGAGGGTGCCTCCCCCATCACCTTGAAGCAGCTGTACTGGCCACCTCTGAGCGCCAGGCTGAACTGGCCCAGTACCGTCACGCCCGGTAGCTACACGCTCGCCTTACAGGCCGCAGGCGTTGTCAGCAACGTGGTTGGCGTCACTGTGGGGTCTCCGGCTCCGGTGATCACCTCGCAGGCGGTGCTCGCCTTCCCGGGCCAAGAGGTAACTGTCACCGGTCACAACTTCGGTTCGGGCCCCGGCTCGCTGCGGCTCAGCGCTATCGGGTCGACGGCCGGCGCCGGGGCAGCGCTGAGCCTCCAGACGACCGACTGGTCGGGTGCGTCTATCTCCTTCCGGGTGCCCGCTAGCGGCGCCCCTCCAGGCCTGTACTCGCTGTCTGTCACTACCGACGAGGGGGTGACTGGTGACCCGCAGGAACTGGCCATTGAAGCCCTCGCCTGCGGCACAAGCCCGGGCGCGGCACCCCCGTTGGCCGGGCCGGCGGTACCGAGCCAGACCTTCCTCCTCGGCTTTTCGGGCTCGGTGTACACGCTGATCACCGTCGACGCGGCGACCGAGCAACGGACCGGCTACACCGTCGTAGGCGGGCGGGTCCCCCTGGGCGTAGACGGGGCGCCCGAGCAGGCCGCCTCGTTTGCCTCCAACCCGGCGGGCACGCGCGTTTATGTCGCCATCACCGCGCCAGACTTGCACAACCCGTCCGGGGCGGTCGACGTCCAGGACGGCACCCTGTACGTGGTGGACACCGACCCGTCCTCGCCGCGCGACGGCCAGGTCATCGCCTCCACGACGGTCGGAGGCGACCCCGATGCGGTGGCGGTAAGCCCGGACGGCGCGCGCGTCTACGTGGCCAACACCGATAGCACGGCTATCCGGCCGAGCGACCCCAACTGGCTCCAGGACGACCCCAACTTCCCAATTGACAAGTCGGGCAGCGTGACCGAGCTCGACGCTGACGGGACCGTCATCGGCACGATCTCGCTGGCTACCGCCGTGGCGACGGCCCTGGGCAACAAGCCCCCTGATGGACTGGCTATCCCGGTCACGCTGACGGTGAGCCCTGACGGCGGCACGCTCTACATCGTGGGCTGGGGCCCTCTTGCTGTTGAAAACCCCACGACGGGCTCGGGCTTCAGCAGCTGGGTCGCGGCCGTGCCTACCGCAACCCCGCCCGCATCGGCTGTACCGGCGGTGACGCCGCTGCCGGGCCATTCTCCTGATGCCCTGGTGGTCAGCCCTGACGGCCGGCGGCTCTACGAGGCGGATGTGTTCAGCAAGACTGACAAAGACGCCATGGGCGGGTACCTGAACGTCATCGACACCTCGGACATGCAGGTCATCTCCCACCTGAGGGTGGGCTACCAAGTAGCCGACATCGCCCTCAGCCCCGATGGCAGCCGCCTGTACGTTGTGGACCCCTACTACCAGACCTTCCTCATTTACGACACGAACAGCCCGGCGTTCAGCGACGGCGGCGGCGGCTACTCCACCGCCCAGACGGCGCTGGTGGCCGGCCTGTCGCTCGCCACGATAGTGGAGCCCAACCCCGTGGAGGCCTTCTTCGGCGGGACGGTGAAGGGCTACATCGACCCCATCGCCATCGCCCTGGACGCCTCGGGGCGCTACGCGTACGTCGCCGACTATACGGCGCCCGAGGCGTCGGTGGTCGACCTTTCCGACGACTGGGTCAGCACGGTGACGCTGCCGGACGCCACCGGCGCGGTCGCCGCCCCTACCGGCCAGCCCCCGCTCGTCTTCGTAGCTGCCGACCGCTCCGTCTCGGTGATCAACCCGGCGAGCAACCAGTTGGTGGCGACCGTCCCCGTGGGTGCGCAGGCGGAGCACAGCGCCAGCGGCATCGCGGTAACCCCGGACGGCGCGCGAGTGCTCGTGAGCGCCGAGGAGGCCAGCGCCGACGGGAGCTCCCACGCCTCGGTGCTGTCCGTGCTCGACGCCTCGACGTTCGACCAGTTGCGCTACGCGACCTTCGCCGTGGGAGGCCTGCCGGGCTGGGTCGCGGCCAACCCGACCGCCGCCCGGGTGGCCTATGTGAGCGACCCCGGCTCCGGCACGCTTTACGCCGTGGACACGTCCGCCGCGGCGGAGCACTCCGGCCACGAGTTGTTGCCGCTGCACGGCTCGCTCGCGCTCTCCCAGGCCGACGGGGTCACCGTCGACCCCAGCGGCCAGTGTGCCTACGTGACCGACTACGGCGCCAACAGCCTCTCCGTGCTGCGCACTTC
>JAJZYO010000153.1 GCA_021798075.1 Actinomycetes bacterium | reverse complement strand
TACCAGACCGGGACCCATCCCTCGGCTCCGTCCAGTCTCTCGACTCGAGTCCGGCCCCAATTATCCTTGCCGGATCAAGCGGATACAGCATCAGCAAAAGATGCCGGTAACAACAGGCACGATGGTGGTCGCAGTCGCCAGGTCGGCGACCGCAGTGGGACGAGCGGGCTCGGCGTCACCTGGCCGAGGGAGGGGCGAGAGCCTGCATGCCCGGGGAGGACAGGGCGTCGAGTTGGCCGGTCCCGGCAGCTACGTCGTCCTCCAGGACGGCCAGGGAGCGCCCGGAGATCTGCCAGGCGCTCGGCGGAGTGTCACGTTCGACCCTCTACCGGGCGCTCGAGCTCATCGCAATCTTCAGCCAAGAAGGCCGGTTCGATTTCGAAGAGACCGAGCACGCCTGGGGCAGCGACCAGTAAATGGCGCGGATCCGGTACCTGACCGATACCAGCGTCTTTGCCCGGCTCACAAAGCCTGCGGTGGTAGCTGCATTCGCGCCCCTTGCCCCCAGTAGGCAGGTCGCTCTCAGCCGGCCCGTGATGTTCATCGGCCAGCAAGGCCGTTCTCCGAGACGTGGTGCTCGCAGAGTTGGACCGGGGCACCGTCCTGGCCCTCGCCCCGGCACTTGTGTACGTGCTCGATGAAGGTCTTACGTGGCCGGCAGCAGTCCTACTGCCAAATGGCTGAGGGGGCTTCTTGTAGACGAAAACGGTCTATTTTGCCACTTTCGTCTACAAGATGGCTGGAGCGCTGTTCGCTTGCTCTACTCGGAACCTTCTTGGCACAGCTTCAGCCGAAGGGGCGGCTGCCACCACCGCACCGTTAGCCGGCAGGCGGAGCTCGGCGGGCTGGTTGGTCGGAGGGGGTGGGCCAGGCCGTCCTCGGGCAGCGCGGCCGGCGGAGGAGGGGCCTCAGGGCCGCGCCCTTCGACGCCCGCGCCCCCGAGCAACGGTCCCGGCTGCACCATCTGGGCCATGGTGGAGGGCGAGGGCCACCGAACTGTTGGACGTGGTTGCCGGCGGGGCGCATTCATCAGGAACAGGCACAGTTCTTTCTCCCAGAACTGCCCGATGCGCTCTTCTCGTCGTCACGTTCACCAGTTCCATGTCAACGCCGGCCTGGGAGGCGCCAGAGCCGCAGCCCCGGGCGAGGGAGCGCAGCCGCGGGTGACATCGGGCCGGGGTTGGGGGCGTCTTATAGAAGACGGCCCGTCAAAGAGCCATGAGCGTACTAGGACGAGAGCATCTTCTCGGGGCTCAGGAGTTCTTGTCGAGCCGAGCTTCGGCGAGCGTCGGCTGGAACAGCTCGACCGGGTTTCCCGACGGGTCTTCCACGAGGATCTGCTTGCCACCGGTTCCAGTAACGATGTCGTTGCGGAAGTGGGCGCCTGCCGCCCGCAGCGACTCCACCATGGGCTCGAGGTCGTCGACCTCGATGGAAAAGCGGTTCCAGCCCCCAGGTTCGGGGACCCTGCCATCGGGCATAGCCTGACCGCCGCCAGGTCCGCCACCTGGGGAGCTCAGGACCAGGCGGAGGGGGCCACGCGAGAGCATGGCGAAGGCAGGTGCGGGGTGCATGTCCTCGTGAAAGCCGAGCTGGCCGCAGTAGAAGTCAATAGCGGCGTCGACGTCGTAGACGATGTAGCGGACACTGACTGATGCCATGCAAGCCCTTTGCCTTAGCTGTCGCAACGCTAGCTGTTGCGCGCCGGCGCCGCCAGGCCGGACAAGTACCGCCTCAGCTGTCACCCTGCGGCTGGGCCCTCACGCCGCACCTGCTACTCCTCAAAGCGGCAGGGAGTCCGCGAAAATGTCCACGAAACCGGGGTAAACCGTCAGCTCTATGTACTCCGAGCGTTTGGCGACCTCTCGGGCGAGCGAACGCTGGTCTCGGCTCACGAGCATCTCGACGGCCCCCCGGCCAGCGCCGTTGCCGATCTGGCGGTAGCGGTCGAGCGGTACGGCCGGCAGCATTCCGATGGCGACAGCGCTGCCTACGTCGAGGTAGGTGCCGAACGCCCCCGCCATGACAACTTCGTCGAGGGCCTCCTCGGTGATGCCGGCCTCGGCCAGGAGCACCTTGGTCCCCGCTCGGACCGCCCCTTTGGCGAGCTGGATCTCGTTGACGTCCGAGCGGGTGAAGAAGATGTCCCTCCCGTTGCCCGCCTGGTCGGCCCCGACGAGCAGGCAGCTCGGGCCGTGCTCGCTGCGCGAGACGAGCGGGTGCTGGCGCGACAGTGCGCCCCGGCTGTCGAGCACCCCCGCTCTCCGGGCTTCTGCCACTGCATCGAGGATCCCCGAGCCGCAGATGCCGATGGCCGGCGCGTTGTCCACCGTCTGCACCAAGAACCGGTCGCCCACGTACCTCACGTGCTCGACCGCCCCTGGGGCTGCCCGCATGCCTTGGCGGATGCGGGCCCCTTCGAACGCCGGCCCAGACGCGGTCGAGCAGCTCCGCAGGTGCCCCCGGTAGCTGAGCGAGATCTCGGTGTTGGTGCCTATGTCGAGGCCTAGGACTGTCCGCTCGGTCGAGCCGAGCCCGGCAGCCAGCACCATGGCGACGTGGTCAGCTCCCACGAAGCCGGCGATGTTGGGCGGTAAGTAGCAGGGGGCGCCCGGGTTGAGCCTGAGGCCGATGCTGGCCGCTGGGGCCTCGACGGGGTCGCTGGCCGCGGGCACGTAGGGCGCTTCTCCTAGTTGGCGCACCGGCAAGCCGAGCAGGAGGTGGTGCATGGCGGTGTTGCCGACGACGACGGCGTCCACGATGTCGTAGTACGAACGCCCCGATTGGGCGCAGAGCTGTTCGACGAGCGAGCCCAGGGCCTCCACGACGCTGTCGCGCAACAGCCGGGCGTTCGCAGGCGACTCGTTGGCGCGCGTGATGCGGCTCATGACGTCCTCGCCGAAAGCTATCTGAGGGTTCATGGCCCCGGCCTGCGCGAGCGTCGTCCCGCTTTCCATGCTCACGAGGTAGGCGGCCAGTTTGGTCGTCCCCAGGTCGACCGCCAAGCCCAACGGCTCCGTGCCGGGCGGCAGCACGCCCACGAGCCTCGGCAGCCCTCGCTCGGGCTGGCTCACCACCGCTCTCACCGACCAACCTTCGGCGCGAAGGCGCGTGGGCAGTTGCGCCAGCACGGGCACGTCCACCTCGGGCCGGAGGCCGTTGGTGGCGGCAATGGCGTCGAGGAGCCGAGCCGCGTCAGAACGCAGGTCGCCGAGCCTCGGTGGCTCGACTTCGACATCGACCGGCAGGACCGGCGTGTCCGCGCCGACTGCCACTCCCCCGCCTTCGAAGGCAAGGCGCTGAGAGGCACTGAGCGAGCCCTCCGGGATGCCCACGGTGCAGTCCGAGAGCACCCGGGCCTGGCACGCCAGCCGGAAGCCCCCTGCCAGTTCGCCTGGGCCGAGAAGAGACCGTTCGGCGTCGGTGGGCGGGGCCAAGTCGCCGCGGACCACACGGACTTTGCAGCTGCCACAGGCACCGTGGCCACCGCAGACCGCGACGATACCCACCGCGGCGGCTTGGACAGCCGAAAGCAGGTCGGACCCAGCCTCGACGTCCACTCGGCGCCCGGTCGGTTGAAGTTCGACGCGCAATCGGGGCGGCGCGGCTGGGCCCCGGGGGAGGACCTGGGTCATGCGTCGAGGCCGTACTGGCCGAGGCGGACCTTCTCACGGTCGACGCGGGCCACCATTTCCTCGATGAAATGGCCTTCGTCTTCGGGCAGCTGCTCGGCCTGCTCGGAGAGCCGGCGGAGCCAGTTGCTCTCCGCTCTTCTCAGGAGGAAGGCTCCCTCCGCCTCGCCTCGACGGAGCGCGCCAAGGCCGGCGAGCGCCGCCCGGCGTGTCCGAAGGTAAGGGGTCGGTTCGGCCAGGATCTCCGCTCCAAGCTTCAGTGCTACATCGGGCCGCAGCACGTAGGCCTGGGGGTCCTTGTCCGTGTCGCTCGCCACGAACAGGTCCCGCAGCAGGGTTGCCTGCCCCGCTCTGGTCGCCTCGTTCATGAGCCGCGTGGCGTAAGCGAGTTGCTCCATGGAGACCGTTGGGGCCATGGCGCCCAGGAGCTTTATGTTCTGGACAGACTCGTTGCTCCACAGGTCGGCCACCGCTTTGGCGATGTTCCCGACCGGCGAGAGGTGGGCGCAGGCCGCCTCGGCCCCCTCGAGGGCCATCGGGTAGCCGGTGATGGCCTTCAGGTACACGTTCTCGTAGGCGCAGTCCTTCCCCGGCCCTACGGCTCCTCGTTCGTAGGCGACCAGGCTCCTCGGCACGCTGAGCACCCGCACCAGGGCCGCCAGCACTTTGGGGATGTGGCGGGTGTCGGCCAGGGCCATGGCCGTGTTGGCGAACCCACAGGCGCTGTCCCCCGCCGCCACCACCTGCCGTTTGGCCGCCACGTCCACGATGAGGTCCCAGAGCTGGGCCATGTCCCGGCTGGCCAGCACCCCGAGGGCGAACACCGAGCCGGCAAGGTCACCGTTCAGCAGGGCGTCGTCATGGACCTCCTTGCCCCCCGTGCTCTCTATCGACAGCAGGTCGGCGCCTGCCTCCGCGCACAGGTCGAAGGTGGCCACCATCTTTTCCCACTCCTCTCCTTCCCGCAGCAGGGGAGGGCGCACGAAGTCGCGGTTGTCGTTGGGGGTCACCCGCAGGGCGCTCCTCAGCCCGTCGCTGGCCGCGTACTTGTCCAGTGCAGTGCGCAAGATGGCGGTCACCTCAGCCCCCCACTGCGGCTGCCGGGTGAGGTCGGGCAGCAGCTCCAGTTCCACGACGAGCCCGGGCACCTGGAGGTCGACGGCACGGGCACAGGCCTCCTCGACCATCTGGGTGTACTCCCGGCGCACCTGGTCCATGGTGGCGGCGTTGACCTGCATGGGGGGCAGCGTGAAGTTGAGCTCCGGGTAGACCGTCCCGTCGCCCAACTTCAACCCGTCGCCGACCTGCAGGGGAAATGGGCAGCGGCCGAAGACGAACTGGTCGAGGTCATCGACCGCCAAGCGTGTGTACTCCACCATCAGTGCCTCCCATCCAGCCAGGGGTGGTGCTCGAAGGAGCCCTGCAGGCTCAGCTCGAGGCACGCGGGAGCAGCGGCCTCACCCATGGTCGGAGACCCGTCGTTGCCGGTAGCGGCAAGTGGCGGCCATGCTGCAGTAGTCGCAGGGTTCCCCGCCGCGGTCGACTTGTGGCCCGATGCCGATCACGAGCGAAGCGGACTTCCGGGGCAGCATCATGTAGCTCCCGGTCAGGGTGACGCCAGCCGAAGAGGCGTCCACCAGAGCGAACAACTGACGCTGGCCGGTCGCCACCGGCCAGCCCGTCAAGCCTGGGCTGAGCGGCATCGTGGTCTGCAGCCCCTCGGCCACGGCCTCGTCGGCCACCCGCTGGCACAAAGCCGCCACCAGCATGTCGACCGCGGCCGAGCCCAACGCGTCGAGCGCAACGCTTAGGGCCGGGTCGCGGGCGAACCAGCCCGAGGCCTCCGTCTCCAAGGCGGGCCCGA
>JAJZYO010000152.1 GCA_021798075.1 Actinomycetes bacterium | reverse complement strand
CTGTCTCGGCTATTTCGAGAACCCTCATGAGGACAAGTTCGACCCCCCCGGCAGCCAGACGCTCAACAAAAGGCTCGTGGCCCCCTTGATAGAGCACTGGTTGCAGCCGGCCAACGTCGACGAGGGCGAAAGGCAACTGCGCCGCTACTGGGACGGTTTGCTCGCAAAAATGTCGGTTTCGACCCCCGACACCGACGTAGACCGTCTGGTCAACATCTGGAACCCCTACCAGTGCATGGTGACCTTCAACCTCTCGCGCTCGGCTTCGTCGTTTGAGTCGGGGATCGGGCGCGGCATGGGTTTCAGGGATTCGGCGCAGGATCTGCTCGGTTTCGTGCACATGGTGCCGGGCCGCGCGCGCGAGCGGGTGGTCGACATAGCTTCGACGCAGTTGCCTACGGGGGCTGCTTACCACCAGTACCAACCCCTCACAAAGCGGGGCAATGACGCGATCGGCTCTGGGTTCAACGACGACCCGCTGTGGCTGGTGCTCGCGGTCAGCGCCTACCTGAAAGAGACCGGTGACGCCTCGTTGCTCTATGAAGCGGTGCCTTACGATAGCTTGTCCGGCACCGAGGCACCGATGTACGACCACCTCCGGCGGGCCATTGCCTACACGGAGCAACATCTCGGGCCCAACAGGCTCCCGCTCATCGGCCGGGCCGATTGGAACGACTGCCTCAACCTGAACTGCTTTTCTGAAGAGCCGGGCGAGAGCTTCCAGACTGTCGAGAACCGCTCGGGCGGGCTTGCCGAATCCGTCTTCATTGGCGGCCTCTTCTGCCTCGCAGCCGAAGAAATGGCTAGCATCGTGGACAACTTAGGCAAGGGCTGGGCGGAGGCCGGCGAGGCCGAGCGCTACCGGGTGGCCGCAGCCGAGCAGCGCGCCGCCCTCGGAGAGCACGCCTGGGACGGGGCTTGGTGGAGACGGGCCTATGATTACTACGGCCAGCCCGTCGGTTCGAAGGACAACGAGGAAGGCCAGATCTTCGTTGAGCCGCAAGGGATTTGCACGATGGGAGGCGTAGGGCTGTCAGATGGCCGCGCCCGTGAGGCACTCGACTCGGTGCACGAACGGCTCGCGACGCCTCACGGGGTCATGCTCCTCCAGCCGCCCTACACTCGCTATCACCCAGAGCTCGGTGAGATCTCCTCGTACCCTCCTGGTTACAAGGAAAACGCCAGTATCTTTTGCCATACCAACCCATGGGTGATGATCGCTGAAGCCCTTCTTGGTAACGGAGATGCGGCTTTTGACTATTACAAGGCGATCAACCCTTCTGCGCGCGAGAAAATAAGCTATGTCCACCGCTGCGAGCCTTACGTGTACGCGCAGACGATCGCGGGGCGTGACGCGCCCACTCACGGCGAGGCGAAGAACTCCTGGCTCACCGGCACAGCCGCATGGAACTACGTGGCCATAACCCAGTGGATCTTGGGTATCCGTCCCGAGCACGCCGCCTTGCGCGTCGACCCCGTCCTGCCAGCGACGTGGCCCGGTTTCTCCTGCAGCCGGGTCTGGCGGGGGGCGACGTACCACATCTCTGTCACCAAGCCCGCGGGCGCCCGGGCACGGGTGTGCCGCCTCTTGGTGGACGGCGCACTGGTCGAGGGCAACCTGGTCCCCCAGGCGCCCGCTGGTTCGGTGGTGCGCGTAGAGGCTGCGGCTACAGAGGCTGCGGCTACAGAGGCTGCGGCTACAGAGGCTGCGGCTACAGAGGCTGCGGTTACAGAGGCTGCGGTTACAGAGGCTGTGGTTGCAGGGGAGGGATGAGCCTGGAGGCCACCCCTTACACCGAAGCAGGCAAACCACCGAGCCTGGCCGGCTCGGGGGCGGCGGTTCAGCCGAGCAACGCGTGCCAGGTGCCGGTCAGCACCGCGAGGGCGTTGGCCGTCGCGACGACTAGCGCAGTTGCCAACACGAGCGCCCAGTCCGCGGCGTGCACCTTTTGACGGCGGGCCGCAGTACGGGGCAGGCGGGATGCAAAGCCACGGCTGTCCATCGCCATGGCCAGGCGGGTGGCGCGGCGCACAGCGGCCACGAGGAGGGCGTAGACCGCGGAAAAAAACAGGGCGGCCGCCTTCCAGGGTGAGCCTCCGGCGTCGATGCCCCTCGCCCGGCGGGCCCGGCGGATGAGGTGCCACTCCAAGCCGAGCAAGGGGAGGAGCCGGAGGCCAGCGAGAGCTCCGTACGCGAACCGGGCCGGGACGTGAAGCTGCTGGACCAGGGAGTCGGCGAGGTCGACTGCCTCTGTCGAAGCGAAGACGAGCACCCCCGGTAGGGCGATCGCGAGCAGCCTGAGCGAGATGGCCACAATCGTGGTCGGGCCTGCGTCGGAGGCCACCAGGTTGGCGACGGCCACGCCGGCCGCCCCGAGGGGGAGGGGCCACGTGCGGGCGGCGAGGGGGCGGAGGGAAACGCCGGCGAGCGGGAGCGCGCCAAGTTCGCAAATGAGGACGACCGACGCGCTGACGACGCTGGCGCTCGCGATGAGACCGGCTATTACCAGGGCGGCTGCCGCAAGTTTGGCGGCTGGGTTGAAACCTCCCAGCCGGGTACCGGCGAGCGAGGCCGTTACCGAGAGCGTGCGAGCGGGGCGCATCTATAGCATGTAAATTTAGGAGGCCAAGGCGGCGACCACGCCGGCTGTCGCGAGACGGCCCCCGGACATGCGGGCCTCCCGGTCAGCGAGGGTAGCCACCAGTTGCTCATCGTGGGTGACGCAGACGACGGCGCTACCGGCATCGCGCTGTTCGCCGAGGAGGGCGACGAGCTCGCCCCACGTGGAGGCGTCCTGACCGAAAGTCGGCTCGTCGAGCACAAGGAACACTGGCTCGGTTGCTAACGCCGTAGCCACTGACAGGCGGCGCTTTTCCCCTCCTGAGAGAGTGAACGGGTTCGCCTTGGCGAGAGGGCCGAGGTGGAGGCGCTCCATCAGTTCGGCGGCTTTCCGGCGCCCGGCTCCCTCCGCCACCCCCGTCCGCCGTGGGCCGACGAGCAGCTCGTCCTCGACGCTCGAAGCGACGAACTGGTGCTCTGGTTCCTGGAAGACAGTCCCCACCCAGCGGACAAGGTCCCGCGCGGGCCATTTCGTGTACGGCACCGGAGGCCCCCCGGCCAGGAAGCGGACATTGCCCGCGCTCGGTGTGAGGAGCGACGAGAGCACCAAAGCCAACGTCGACTTGCCCGAACCATTGTGCCCAGTAATAGCCAGCACCTGGCCCGAAAACGCCGTGGCGTCGGCGCCAGAGACGGCTGGGGCTCCAGTTCCCGGGTAACGGACGGCCACAGACTCGGCTTCAAGCACCGGGTGCCCTGGCGCCCGCGGGGGAGCGAGGCGTGGCGGAGGTGGGCCGGGCACCCAGACACCGGCTGCTCGCAGTGCTTTTGAGTGTCGCGAGAAGACCTTCTCGGGGCTCCCGTCGGCCATGACCCCGCTGCCGGCGCCCAGGACGACCACCCTGTCTACCAGTTCGAGGACCGGGCTCACCTTGTGCTCGACGAGGACAAGAGTGTCGGCGCCGCGCCCGAGCAGCTCGTGCAATGTCTCGAGGACTAGTGCGGTCCCTGGCGGGTCGAGGTTCGCGGTCGGTTCGTCGAGCAGCCACAGGAGCGGTCCTGCCGCGACCACGTCGGCGATGGCAAGGCGCTGCTGCTCGCCACCCGAGAGCCGGTCCGTTTGGTGGTGGAGGGGGTAACCCAGCCCGACAGCATCCAGGGCGCGTTGGACACGGGGCCATATCTCCGGTGCCGGCACGGCTTGGTTCTCGAGGCCAAAAGCCACCTCGTCACCGACCCGGCCCATGACGAGCGAGGACGAAGGGTCCTGGAAGACTATCCCGGCGCGGCCCGTTGTTTCGATGGCGGGGCTCCCGTCTACCAAGAGGGAGCCTTCCTCGTCCCCGCTTTCGGGGGCTCGGAGGAGGCCGGCGAGCGCAGCGAGGAGCGTGCTCTTGCCGGCGCCCGAAGCACCGAGGAGCAGGACGCGCTCGCCGGCGTGGACCACCAGGTCGAGGTCCCGCACTGCCCACTGGCGCCGGCCGGCGTGACGCCACCCCCAGCCCCGCGCCTGTACCAGGGGCCGTTCGGTGCCCAGCACTAGACGCTCGCCGTGCGACCAGAGGCGAACGGCTGGAGCACCCCGGTCCGCGCGAGCGCCCTCACGAGCGCCGCTCCGCCGAGGCCGGCAATGGCCAGTGAGCTCGCCATTACGATCAGCACGTAGGTGAGCTTCCAGTCCGAGCGCCAGGCCCCGTAGTAGTAGACGAGGTCGAGCGAGGCGGCTGCGAGGCCGGCGGCAGCGCCGGCGAGGGCGGAAACGGGCGTTCGCCACCAGCGGTAGGCGAAGAGAGCGAAGATGACCTCGGGAGCAGCACCCTGAGCCAACCCGTAGGCCACGACCGAGAGCCCCCACTGGTTGCCCAACAAGGCCTCGACAACAGAAGCGACCAGCTCGGTGTACACGGCCGCCCCGGGCTTGCGCAGGATGAGGGCTCCGACGACGCCCGGCGCGAGCCACACGCCGTACATGAAAGCTTGGGCGGGAGGAAAGACCGAGAAGGCTGCTCCCGTGGCAGCCCAGAGCTGGTCCCACCCCCAGAACACGACCCCCCCGGCGACTGCGACGACGGACGCGACGACGATGTCGACAGTTCGCCACCGCCGACTGGGACGAACACGCTGGCGGACTGCGCCTGTAGCTTCCATGTGTGACTCCCTTCGCTGGTATGACCCAGATCAGGTGCCAAGGGTCTGCAGCCGAAGGCCGCACTCTCAGCGCCGAGGCGCTCCCCTGTCATCTGTGGTTTTTCTTAGGCGCCCAGCATACCCCCGGCCGGCTGGTTCCCCTCGCCAGTTGACGGCCTGTTCCCAGACCGGCCGGCCCGGCCCGCGGTCAGTGGGAGTCCCGAGGCACTTCGTGGCCCCGTGATCCCCGGAGGAAGTCGAAATCGGCGCCGGCGTCGGCCTGCATGACGTGCTGGGCGTAGAGCCAGGTGTAGCCGGAGGCAGCCTTGGGTGCCGGGGCTTGCCAAGCGGCACGGCGGCGATCGAGCTCGTCCTCGGCCACGTCGAGGTGCAGGGTGCGAGCGGGGACGTCGAGTTCGATCATGTCGCCGCTTCGCACGAGGGCGATCGGGCCGCCGGCCGCGGCTTCCGGGGTGACATGCAAGACGACCGTGCCAAAGCCCGTACCGCTCATCCGGCCATCGCAGATCCGCACCATGTCGGTCACTCCAGAGCGGAGTATTTTGGCCGGTAGCACCACGTTGGCGACCTCCGGCATGCCCGGGTAACCCTTCGGTCCGGCGTACCTCACCACGATCACGTCTTCGGGCGTGACGTCGAAGTCGTCGTTGTCGCAGACGGCGTGGTAGTCCTCAGGCGAATCGAACACGAGCGCCCGGCCTCGGTGTTTCATGAGCTCTGGCGAGGCGGCCGACTGCTTGATGACGGCGCCACCGGGACAGAGGTTGCCCCGCAGCACCGCTGTGCCCGTACCGGCTGGCAGGAACGGTTCTTCG
>JAJZYO010000151.1 GCA_021798075.1 Actinomycetes bacterium | reverse complement strand
CAGCGAGGGGGCGATGAGCAGCGACGTGGCGATGAGCAGCGACGTGGCGATGAGCAGCGACGTGGCGATGAGCAGCGACGTGGCGATGAGCGACGGCCTGGCAGTAGCAAGCAGCGGAGCAGTAGCAAGCGGGGCTAAGAGCAGCGAGGCGCCCGCAAGGGGCACCGCGGACCGCATCGCACGACGCATCCTGTTCGTACCGGACCAGGCGAGCGGCCAGGTCTACAACATCTTCAGCTCCTCGATCCTCCTATCAGCCACGCGCTGCCTGCTCAGCTACATCGTCTTCCCGATCCTCGCGCCATGGCTCTCGGAGCTGCCCGTCATAGGGCCGGCCGTCGGCGTCCCGATCGCGGTCGCGGCGCTCGTCTTCGACGTGCGCGCCGTCAGGAGGTTCTTCCTTGCCGACCATAGCCGGCGCTGGGCAGCCACGGCTCTCTACATCGTCGTGATCGGGATGGTCAGCTACTTGCTGGTGCGCGACATAATGCACCTGGCCTGAGGCAGTGCACCTGGCCGGAGGCCCTGACGCCCGACCCTCAGCCTTCGGCCTTCAGTCCCGGAACTTCAGTCCCGGGACTTCAGCTCCCGTAGCCGGGCACAGGGCTCAGGCCCTTGATGCTCGCCAATTGGGCCAGCACCGTCGAGGAGGCGCTCGCGTAGACGTCTATCAGGACGGCCCCGTCCAGGTAACGGGCCTGGGTCGCGTCTGGGCTCGGGTGGTGAGCCGCTGCAGCCGCCTTGGCAGCGCTCGGGTAGAGCTCCACGGTCACCTGGTCGCCCGGGGTGCCGGCACACTGCACGTACCACCAGAAGAGCTGGTCGTAGGCGCCATAAACGTTGCCGGTGTGGGAGTCCTGCCAGCAACCTCCCGTCAGTGCGGACTGGACCGAGGAGACCGTAGTGGCCAAGCCCGCAGGTAGCGGGTTGGGCGGGGTGCTCGAGGGGATGCTCACCGACACCTTCGGGAGCGAGTGCCCGGAGACGTTGCCTGCCCCAACCGTCGTCGGCACGAAGATGCCCAACGCGGGGTGCTCGGCGGCGTTTTCCCCTCCCTGGGCGACGCCCTGCCCGCAGCCAGCCAGTAACAGGGCCAGCCCGGCGAGACCAGCCCCCATGCTCGCAGCACGTCTCCTCATAACACGACCGAGACTAGTGGCTGTACTACTGGGTCATGCCAGTCAGACACTTGAACCACGCCGTCCTCTACGTAAGCGACGCGGACTCCACAGCCAATTTCTACGAACGGGCCCTCGGTTTCGAACGCCTCCCCATGGGCTTCCCCGGGGCCGTTTTCATGAGGGCCCCAGGCTCGACCAATGACCACGACCTCGGGCTATTTTCAATGGGGCCAGGGGCACGGCCGTCGGCGGCAGGCCGGGAGACCGTAGGCCTCTACCACCTTGCCTGGGAGGTCGACACCCTGAGCGAGCTCCGCGAAGTTGCCGATCGGCTCCGCCAAGAGGGCGCTCTGGTCGGCGCGAGCGATCACGGTACCACCAAGAGCCTCTACGCGAAAGACCCCGACGGCATCGAGTTCGAAGTCGCCTGGGTCGTTCCGGCCGACCTCCTGGACAGCGCCGCCCTGTCCGCCCGTTCCGCTATCGGGCGGCTAGACATCGACCAGGAGATGCGCCGCTACGGGGCTGAAACTCTTGGCGGGGTCGGGATATCCCGGCCGTAGGCACCGAAACGGCCCGAAGAGCGAACGCTCGTGGCGCCTCCCGGCTCAGGTTGTCGCCGGAGGGGCGAGCGCGCTCAGCCAAGGGAGGTTGCGCAACACCGTGAAGCCGATCAACCCGACAGCCGCCGCCACATAAAACGCCCTGCCCGACGGCGCCGGCAGCCGCCACCAGCCCGTCACTTTGCCCAAGTGGGAGAGCCAGGCCCAAAGAGCCACGAGAGCGTACACAGGCAACATCGCGTTGCAGTGGAACATGAGGCCGAAGTCCCCGTGCGCGGCGGCCCAGACGGCCCTCGTCCCTCCACAAAAGGGGCACCAAAGGCCGGTGACGGCACGAAACGGGCACAGCGCCACGTGATGGGTAAAAGGGCTGACCAGAGCCACCGCAGCCGCTGCCAAGCCAACGGCCGGGGCGGGGGCGAGGGCGCCAGCGAGCCTAAGTGGCCTGGCGCCGAGCCGGGGCTCGAGGACAGCAGCGCTCAACGGCGCCTCGGCACCAGGCTGAAGGGCTCCGAGGGGACCCTGATCACGACCGTGCTCACGACCTTGTCAGCGAGCGTCTGGCGGAGAGAGTCCCAGAGGGGCCAGAGCATGTCGATGATGTACAAGATCCCACAGACTGCCCAAGCGACCGCGTGCAAGAGGCCCCGTACGAACCCCATGCCCCCCCCGATCGGTTGCCCGGTGTTCTTGTGGACGCACCTCAGCCCCACGATCCGCATGCCAGGAGATGAGCCGTACTGGCCTACCTGGACCGAGAACCAGATCCCCATGACAGCCCCGTAGATGATCGCTATTACCGCCAACCCAGCCACCTTGCCTGCAGCTCCGACGGCATACAGCACCACCGTCGGCACCACCACTATGAGCGCGTCCACCAACCAGCCGAGAGCCCGCTGCCCCCAGCTCGCTAGCTCCCCCGGTACGGACGGCCCGCTGCTCCAGTTGGACTGTTGCCCGCCGTACTGTGAGTACGAGGGTAGCGACTGGCCGTAACCGCCCGGCGGCGGTGCCTGCTCGCCTTGGCCGTAGGGCTGCTGCGGCTCGCCCGCCCCCCACCCGCTCGGCTGCTCCCAGCTTGGCGAGGAACCCCAAGGGTTGGGTTCGCCGGGGTTCTCCGGTGGAACGTTGCTCATCTCGGCCCCTCCATCAGGTACTCCCAAGTATGCCAGCTCGCGACGGGCCGGCCGGCGCTACCCCTGGCACCCCTAACATGGCTCGTCGAACATCCACATGCCAAAGGATCCTCACTGAGCGCGGCGGTAAGCATACCAGGCAGCGTGCTCGACTACCTTGTCGCGGCCGGCCGGGCTGGCCCGGACGCGGTCCTGGACGCCATGGGTGCTTGGGCAACCGGCCGCGGCCTCTCCCTCTACCCGGCCCAGGAGGAAGCGCTCGTCGGCGTCCTGGCCGGGGACCACGTCATCCTCGCGACGCCGACGGGTTCGGGAAAGAGCCTCGTAGCCCTCGGCGCCCACCTGTCCGCCTTTGCCGCGGGCCAGCGCTCCTGGTACAGCGCGCCCGTGAAAGCGCTCGTGTCGGAGAAGTTCTTCGAACTGTGCGCGCAGCTCGGCCCGGCCAATGTCGGCATGCTCACGGGCGATGCCTCCATCAACCCCGAGGCGCCGGTCATCTGCTGCACCGCCGAGGTGCTCGCCAATACGGCGCTCCGCTACGGCGACGAGGCGCCAGTCGACCAGGTGGTCATGGACGAGTTCCACTTCTATGCGGACCCCGATAGGGGCTGGGCATGGCAAGTGCCGCTCATAGAGCTGAGGAAGGCACAGTTCGTCTTGATGTCGGCCACGCTCGGCGACGTCTCGCATTTCGTCTCCGACTTTGAAAAGCGCACGGGGCGCGCGACGACGGTCGTCACTTCGGCCGAGCGGCCCGTGCCCCTGGAGTACCGGTACGCGCGAACGCTCCTCCACGAGACGATCGACGAGTTGGTGGCCGGAGCCCTGGCTCCGGTCTACGTCGTCCATTTCACCCAGAAATCCGCAGTCGAGCGCGCCCAGGCCCTGACGAGCGCCGGCGTCTCGACCCGGGCGGAGCGCGAGGCCCTGGCGGCGGCCCTCGCTGGCTACCGCTTCGCGAGCGGGTTCGGCAAGACCCTTTCGCGCCTGTTGCGTCACGGCATCGGCGTCCACCACGCGGGCATGCTCCCCAAGTACCGCCGGCTCGTGGAACGTCTCTGCCGGGACGGGCTCCTGCGGGTCGTGTGCGGCACCGACACGCTCGGCGTCGGGGTCAACATGCCCATAAGGACGGTACTTTTCACGGCCCTCTCAAAATACGACGGGGAAAAGAGCAGGCTGCTCTCGGCGAGGGAGTTCCACCAGATGGCAGGGCGAGCGGGCCGCGCCGGCTACGACACGGCAGGCACCGTTGTGGCCCAGGCGCCCGAACACGTCGCCGAAAACGAGAGGGCCGCCGCAAAAGCGGGGCAGGATCCGGCTAAAAGGCGCAAGCTGGTAAAGGCGAAACCGAAAAAGGGGTTCGTCCACTGGGACGAGGGCACGTTCAACCGCCTCGCCTCCTCCGCGCCCGAGCCCCTCACTTCGAGCTTCAAGGTCACCAACGCGATGCTCCTCCAGGTGCTCGACCGCCCCGACGGCTGCGAAGCCGTTAAAAGGCTCCTCACCGACAACGACGAGGACAGGGCGGCGCAACGGCGGCACATCCGAAGTGCGATCTCCATGTACCGGAGCCTGGTGGACGCCGGAGTCCTCGAACGCCTCGACGTGCCAGACGAGCTCGGCCGGCTGGTGCGCGTCCGGGCCGACCTCCAAGCCGACTTCGCACTGAACCAACCCTTGAGCCTCCTCGTCCTAGAAGCCCTTCCCCACCTCGACCCCGCATCGCCGGCCTTCGCTCTCGACGTCGTGTCGGTAATCGAGTCAACGCTGGACGACCCCTGGCCGGTACTTGCAGCGCAGCTCGAACGAAAGAGGACCGAGACCCTCGCGAAGTTGAAGGAAGAGGGCGTCGAGTACGACGACCGCATGGATGTCCTCCGCGAACTCGAGCACGACAAACCCCTGGCCCCGTTGCTCTACGAGGTTTTCGACTCGTACCGCGTTCATCACCCTTGGGCCCGTGACTATAACGTGAAACCAAAGTCGGTCGTACGCGATATGTACGAGCGCTCGATGGGTTTTTCCGAGTACGTCGCCCATTATGGGGTCGCCAGGAGCGAGGGCCTGGCGCTACGGTACCTTTCCGATGCCTACAAGGCGCTCGTGCAAAACGTGCCCGAGGAACAAAAGACCGACGAGCTCACCGACATAACAGAATGGCTCGGGGAAATGGTGCGCCAGGTCGACTCGAGCCTCCTCGACGAGTGGGAGATGCTCTCCAACCCAGACGGTGCTGTCCAAGAGGAGCGCCCGGCGGCCGGGGCACGAGAGTCCGCCGCCCTCACGGCCAACGAACGGGCTTTTTCGGTCATGGTCCGGAATGCCTGCTTCCTCCGGGTGCAGCTCGCATCAAGGCGTGACTGGGCAGGCCTCGGGGCGCTCGATGAGGGCGCGGGATGGGACGCCGGCAAGTGGGAAGCGGCCTTCGTTCCTTATTTCGCCGAGCACCACGAGATCGGGACCGGGCCCGACGCCCGCGGCCCGGCGTTGTGGCATGTCGAGAGGTCGGGCCGGCGCTGGCTGGCGCGTCAGGTCATCGACGACCCAGAGGGCTTTCGCGAATGGTCGATCCTCGCAGCGATCGACCTCGATGCCTCCGACGAGCGGGGCGAGCCGGCGCTGGCGCCCTTGGGCGTCGAGCGAGCCGGCGGTGAGGGCCGGCGGTGAGGGCCGGCGGTGAGGGCCGGCGGTGAGGGCCGGCGGTGAGGGCCGGCGGTGAGGGCCGGCGGTGAGGGCCG
>JAJZYO010000150.1 GCA_021798075.1 Actinomycetes bacterium | reverse complement strand
CCTTGACGGGCCGCTTGCGCTCGAAGACCTCGAGTGCGTCCGCTGGCGGGATGACGACGCGCTCTCGCAGGTGCCCGAGCTCCGCGTCGGCCATCAAAAGCACGGGGGTCCGGAAGCGCTCGGCGAGGTTGAAGGCCCGCACGGTGAGGTCGAAGCACTCCTGCACCGACCAGGGGACCAGGGCGATCATCTCGTAGTGGCCGTGCGATCCCCAGCGCGCCTGCATCATGTCGCCTTGGCCGACCGCCGTCGGCAGTCCCGTGGAAGGGCCGGCCCGCTGGATGTCGCAGACGACGACGGGCGTCTCGGTCATGACCGCGAGGCCAAGGTTCTCCATCATCAGCGAGAACCCAGGGCCCGAGGTCGCGGTCATTGCCTTGCGCCCGGCCCAGGACGCCCCGATGATCGCCGCCATCGAACCGAGCTCGTCCTCCATCTGCAGGTAAACACCGCCTACCTGGGGTAGCCGTTCGGACATGCGCTCGGCGACCTCAGTAGACGGGGTGATCGGGTAGCCGCCAAAGAACGTGCAGCCGGCAGCCAACGCCCCTTCGGCGATGGCAACGTCACCGAGGAGGAAGTGGGTGCCGGAAAGGACGGGGCCGTTGTCCATCGCTCCTCCTTCAGGCGGGGACCACAGTCGCGAAGATCGCGAAGTCCGGGCAGATCATCGTGCAGGCCTGACAGGCGACACAGTCGTCTGTCACGACGAGGGGGTAGTGGTAGCCCTTGGAGTTGAACTCACTCGAGAGAGCGAGCACGTCCTTCGGGCAATACTCGGTACAGAGCTCGCAACCTTTGCAGCGCTCGACGTCGACGTGGACCACGCCCCGTACGGGTGGGGGTTTGGGCAGGGTGGGGGTACGACGACGAAAAGACCCGGCCGTCAGTCCTGGAGGCGCTCCCACCAGTACCGGACTAACAAGCTCTTGCTGCAACATTGCTCCCTCTTCCGCTCGCCCACCCTCAGCCAAGCGATTTCCACTCCACGGAGCAGTACGCTTCTCGGTACAAAAATGCAATAACCCTCTCAATATAACTCTGCCACAGCAAGACGCCGGGGAGTAGGGACCTTGGGCCCTATCCGAGAGGGCCGTCTTGCAGGTAGGGCACGCCGGCGGATTGGGCTCATTGGCCCAGTTCCGTCGCCGGCAAGGATAGTTGGGGCCAGCTTCGGCCCGGTACGTCTGGGCAATAACCGAATTACAAGAACTTACGACCGGGCACATCATCATTACATGCCTACGCCACCAGGCTCCTCCAGCCGCAAAGACCCAGCCCTAGGCAAGAAAGCACTACTCCAGGCCGCCGAATCGGGGGGAACTTCGGCTTAGCTGAAGGCTTCCCCGGCCGACGGGGGTTGGCCCAAGCTGGCGCGTCCTTGCTGGTGAAGAGCCCTGTCCGTCCAAGAGCTCCGGCCGTGACCGACCGGACTTGTTGGGGAAGGAACATGGCCTACGACCGGCAACCTACTTGCAACCATGTAGTTCTGGGCGCTATGCTGTTGGGGAAATGTTCGTGCGCCTGCAGAAGGTCCGCCAAGGCGGCCGCCTCTATGAGTACGTGCACGTCGTCGAGGGTTTCAGGGACCGGGCGACGGGCAAGGTGCGCCACCGGGTTGTGGCAAACCTCGGCCGGCGGGACCAGCTGAAGGCTTCGGGGGCGCTCGACAACCTCGCTGGCGCCTTCGCACGGTTGGACCCGCTGCCCGGGCGGTTCAGGTGCGGTGCGCTGCCCCTGGTCGCCCCCGTGCTCGAGCGCCTGGACCTGGTGGGCATAGTGGACCGGGCCTGCCCGATGAGGGGACGGTCCCGCCTCACCCACGGTGAAGTGGTCGCGGCGCTTGTGGCCAACCGCCTGACCGCTCCCCGGCCGCTTTACGACGTGGCCGGCTGGGCCGAGGCTTACGCCACCGGCGATTGGCTCGGCACGCCTGCAGCGCTGCTGAACGACGACCGCCTGGGCCGGGCCCTCGATGCCCTGGCGGGCCGGCTCGACCAGGTGGCAGGAGCGCTGGCGCTGTCAGCCGTGGCGGGCTTTGGCTTAGAAGCGGCCCGCCTGCACTGGGACTTCACCTCGGTGGCCTTTTGCGGGGCTTACGCCGACCAGGACCAAGAGGCACCAGAGATCGGCTTCGGCCATTCCTCGGGCCACCGCGAGCACCGCCGCCAGTTGAAGGTCGCCCACGCCACGACCGCTTCTGGCGTGCCCCTCTACGGGCGGGTCGCCCACGGGCGTCGTCACGAGGGGGCCGAGACCCACACCCTGCTCGAGCGGCTGAGAGGGCTTGCTTCCCCCCACCGCCTCACTTTGGTGGCCGGCTCTGCCTTGGTGACGAAGGCCAACCTGGCCGCCGCCGACGCCGCCAAGATGAGCTTCGTCGCCCGGCTGCCGAGGAGCTGGGGCTACGAGCCGGTGGCCCTCGCCTTGCCGGAGGAGGCGTGGCGGCCGCTCACCTACACCTCGGCGCGTTCGCTCCGCCTGCCCAAAGCCCGCCGCCCAACTTTCCGGGGCGCCGAGGGCCACATAGAGGTAAAAGGCCCCGACAAGGTCACCCGCCGCTTCAGGGTGCTTTACGTCTTTGGCTCCGAGGAGGCCGACGCGGCCGGGAAGAACCGGGCCAAGCTCCTCGCAAGAGCGGAGACGTCACTTTCAAGGGTCGCGTCGGGGCTAGAGAAACGCCCCCGCCAAGACCCCGAGAAAGTCGCCCGGCGGGCTGCCAGGGCGGTCTCGGCCGGCCACGTTGGCGACCTGTTGCGCACCGACGTGGCCACGGGGGCCGATGGGTCGGTGGCACTGCGCTGGTGGCGCGACCAGGCGGCCATCGAAGCCGCCGAGGCCAGGGACGGGCTCTATGCCTTGGTGACGAACATGGGCTCCGCTCGCTGCAGCGCCGACCGGTTGCTAGCCCTCTACAAGGACCAGGCCCTGTCCGAGCGCGCCCACCACTTCTTGAAGGGCCCGCTCGCGGTCCGCCCGGTGTTCTTGAAGTCCAACCGCAGGGCTGCCGCCCTCGTCCAGGTCTGCTCCTTTGCCCTGCTCGTGTACGGGCTGGTCGAGACGGAGGTACGCCGCAACATCGCCCCCTTGCGCGTCCTGCCCGGCTTGCTCCCCGAAGGCCGCTCGGCCCGGCCGACCGCTGCCAATGTCTTCGCCGCTTTCGCCGGCCTCGGCTACCAGAGAGTACGTACAACCAGCGGCTTGGAGTACATACCAGACCCGCTCACCACGGCCCAAGAACGCATTCTCTTCGCGCTCGGGATCCCCTCTGTGCTCCCCCCGGGCAATTAAGGCGACCGCCAGCACGGCAAGTCCCGGGGCGAGAAACGTCATCAGTCATCAGAGGGTGCGGAATACGGGACTAGTCGGAGAGGTCGGACTGGTCGGCCTTGGGGACGAGTTCGGTGAAGGACCGCACACCGGCAGGTTGGCGAAGCGGTTGAGGTTGCCTTGCGCCCGAGGATGCCAGCGGCCAGGGTCGTGCCGAGGCCGGTAGTGGAGGCCGGTAGTGGAGGCGACGGCGCCGGTCGGGCCTGCCTGGGCGTAGAGGGCCTCGGCCCGCTCGTCTATGGCTGCCAGTTCGGCGTCGACTGCCCGGTCTCGTACTTCGGCGGCTATGTCCCTCGGCCAGCTCAGCGGGGTCGAGACCGCCGGAGGCGTCCCACAAGGAGATCGTCTCGTCGGTTGCCGCGAGCAGTTCGTCGGCTTTGTCCTCGCCGAAGTGTCCCCGGCTGGTCCGCCCGAGCAGGCCGGCGACGCTTTTGCGGCTCCATCAGTCCAAGGCCTGAGGGCTCAACAACTCCCCTTGGGAGACGATGGCCGAGAACAAAAGCTGGCTGGAGGTGACGATGACTGCGGCCGACCTCGTCTGCTGGTCCAAGCTCGTCTGCTTTGCCGACGAGCCGGCCATCGCCTCGTGCAAGATCGATGCCTTCCGGTACTGGGTCCCCCACATGGCGAGCAAGCTCACCAGCTCGGCCCGCCAGGTCTGCCTCCACCTCGACCGCACCTGGTTGGGCATGGGCCAAGGCACTGGAGCGGGCGTTCTGCCGCCTCCGTGCCGCCCTCGTCACCTGAGCGCTGCCCACCTCCGAGCACATCAACGGGCCAAGCCTCGCTCCTTCGCGCCCAAAAACTGCTCTACCCGCCCTGTCGGCAACCCGGCGGCGCCCACGGACGGGCGACGCCGGGGCGCCAGCTGTTTTCGGCCATGGATGGCCTCGACGGCCTCCAAGGGACGACCAATTTCAAGCCCTCAGGCCGATCTCGGCGTACCTGCGGAAACGCGACGTTAATCGCAAGTTTAGCAGCACGCCTTGGCCGTCCACGAGCCTTCATCCAGCGCTGAGGGTAGAAGCCCGTCAAGTGGCCCTTGAAGATAGCCGGTCGAAGCAGGTGAGCTTGCCAACGACGCTGTCTTGGTGGATTGATCTCGAACGCGGGAAGAGGTTGCCTTGACGTCCCACTTCGGCCGTGCTAACGATGACATAGGGGGGATTGCCCCTTGCGACGAGGAGGATGGAATGCCTAGGAGTGCCCACTATGGGAGGGCCGCCGAGGGCTTCGCGTGCATCGGGCGCGGCGCTTGGGAGACATCTGGCTACCACCTACCCTCAGTGCAGCCCGCGGGACAGTGGCCGGCGCGTCCAGGCACCCCGGGCTGCGTCATCAGGACAGGCCCTAGGCGATTGAATATCACGGGCTTCCGGCAAACCGAAAACATCAGCGTATTCGCTGAGCCCAAAGGAGTCATATGAAAACTCGACCAAGCAAATATGTGCTGGCAGCAGCAACAGCCAGCCTGCTAGCGCTTGTTGGCACCACGTCCGCACCAGGCACTGCAGCTGCCCTCTCTCCCCCTCACGACGCAACCTCGACCACGTACCTCCCACTGTCAAACGACAAGGCGCCCTGGACGAAGGGCTTCAACGCGATTGGCAAAGACCTTGCTAGTCTCGACGGCGTTGGCTGGAAGGCACAACCCTATTCGAGCACCACGGCCTTCCAAGCGGTGGTGCGTGCCGCAGCAACGACTTCCAAAGCTCCTCCCGTCTTTACGTGGTGGTCAGGCCAGCAGCTTGTGCCTCTTGTACAGTCGGGCGCCCTGGCTAGCCTGACTTCAGAGGTCAAAGTTTGGGAAGCCAAGTACGGGCTCAACCCTGACGTCGAAAACGCGTACAAGGTCAACGGCAATTACTACGGCGCTCCGCTCTACACCGCGGACTGGGTCATGTACTACAACAAGAAGGACTTCGCCAAGTACCACCTCAGCGTCCCCATGACCTGGTCGGCACTGATGCACGACGCCGCCGTACTGAAAGCCAACGGTGTCACACCGTTTGACTACTACGTGAACGACTGGGCCGGCTTCATCTGGTTCGAGCAGTTCCTTATCGAGACCAACCCCTCCGCCTACGAACAGCTCGTCACTGGCAAGATTTCCTATACGAGTGCGCCTGTCGTGACGGCCATGGAGCAGTGGCGCAAGGTCGCCGAGCTCGGCTACTTCGCTACCCCTACCAACATCGACACTGAAACCGGTGCACGCTTCGCCAGCGGCCAGGCCGCGGTGTTGC
>JAJZYO010000149.1 GCA_021798075.1 Actinomycetes bacterium | reverse complement strand
AGGTGACCGAGGGTCGGGTAGGACAACACGGCCATGACATTGAAGGTAAAGATGGTGGCGATCGCGTAGCTCACGTCAGCTTGGTCCGCGTCGATGACCGCGTCCGTGGCGGCGATGGCCGACGCGCCGCAGACAGCGGTGCCGACCCCGACCATCGTGAGCACGTCGCCTCGCACCCCGAGCAGCCGGCCCGCCAGCCAGGCCATCCCGAGAGCCGTCACCAGAGTCCCCACGAGCACGGGCAGGGACTTGCCCCCGGTCGAGAGCACCTGGCTGAGCGAGAGCCCCGTTCCAAACACTACGATCGAGCCCTTGAGCACGTTTTTCGAGCTGAACGCGATCCCCGGCTGCAACCTGGCGGACGGCTTCCTCACCAACGAAAGAGCAATACCGCAAACGATGGCGATCACCGGGGCACCCACAACGGGGGCCAAACCCCCGAGGGCCGTGGCCACCGCGGCCACCGCGGCCGTTATGCCGACCCCGGGACCGAGCCCGGCCACACGATAAAAGACCGTTCGGGCCCACGAGGTGACCGGGGGCGTAGCGGTCTCGGTAAGTCCGGCTTCGAGCGCAAATTGGACGTCTTCCTGTAAGGGCACTGGCTACCTCCTCGAGTGGTCCATTTTCTGGTCATGTACCGGCCTCGAGAACCCGCAATCTGCTGATCTAGTTATAAGTGGCGCTTATACGCCCCGGTGCCGGCCCCAGGCCGGACAGCCTCACCACGTGCCAGTGCCCACCTTGACCCGTCACTTCTTCTCAGGCACAGGCAACGAAGAGCCGTGAAGATGTGCTGAAGTGTCCGCCATGGAGTACTCGCGTTTCCTCGACTGCCTCGCCGCTGACTTCGCCCGCCTGCGCAAGGTCGTGGCGGCCGACCTCACGGCAGCCGTCCCGACCTGCCCAGGCTGGACCGCGGCGGCCTCGCCCACCACGTAGGAGAGGTGTACACACACAAGACCCAGGCCATGCGCGAGGGTGCCGAGCCTGAAAACTGGCCACCGGAGGGGCTCGCCGGCGAGCCACCCCTCGCCCTGCTCGATCGTTCGTACGGTGAACTGGTCCGGGAGTTCGCCGCACGGAAGCCTGAGGGCCCCACGAGCACCTGGTACAAACCGGACCAGACCGTCGGGTTTTGGATCCGCCGGATGGCCCAGGAGACGGTCGTCCACCGCATCGACGCCGAGCTCGCGGCCGGGCAGCCGGTGGCGGAGGTCCCCGACGACCTCGCCATCGACGGTATTGACGAGTTGCTGAAGGTTTTTCTGGCCTACGGCGTCGACACCTGGGGCAGCCACTTCGAAGACATCCTCGCCGGCTCGCGGGGCTGGGGCTTCGCAGTGCGGGCCGGGGGCGCCGCCTGGCGGGTGCGCACCGCCCCGGGGAAAGTGACCGTCGAGGACGGCGCCGGCACCGGTCCTGCGGGCAATGCTCGCCAGGTTCGGCTACCGTGAGGGTCGCAAGACCAGGAGGTTGGGATGGCAACTTACGTGATCTACCAATGCGATGTGCTCGACGCCGAACGCTACGAGGCGTACAAACCGAAGGCGGCCGCGAGCGTCCGAGCAGCAGGGGGCAGGTACATCGTCCGCGGTGGCGACGCCGAGGTGCTCGAGGGTGAGGCGCCGGCGGGCAGGACCGTCGTGGTCGAGTTCCCAGACCGCGAGACCGCACGCAGGTGGTACACGGGCCAGATGTACACCGAGGCCCGGAAGATCCGGGAAGGGGCCGCTACTGCCCGCATGTACGTGGTCGACGGCATCGCGTAGGAGGCCCGATGATCTTCATCACTGCCAAGTTCCGGGTGCGGCCCGAGGAAGCCGAGCGCTGGCCCGAGATCAGCGAGGCGTTCACACAGGCGACGCGATCTGAGCCCGGCTGCCTGTGGTTCGATTGGTCTCGGAGCCTGGACGACCCCACCGAGTACGTCTTGGTCGAGGCGTTCCGCGACGACCAAGCGGGCGCGGCTCACGTACGTTCTGCGCACTTCAAGCAGGCGCAGGAGACGCTGCCGGCGCACCTGGCCGAAACGCCGCGGATCATCAACGTGACCGTCCCACAAGAGGACTGGTCGCTGCTCGGCGAAATGGCCGTGCCCTCTTGAGGCGCTAGCCCCCGCGTCCGAGGAGCAGCCCCCTCTCAACGAAATCGCGGTACCACAGCACGGAGGGACCGCCCCGCAGGCGTCGCCACCAGGGCGCCTTTCAAGCGGCCGGCTGACTAGTGGCTCAAGTAAGCCAAACAATGCCCTTAATAGCGTCTGGATATTTTTTGCCGTGGCTCCATGGCAGGTTTGAGGAGCCGTCGAGTGGGTAACTAGCCGGCGCTCCATCTCCGGAGGCTGGGCCTTGTCCCAGCCGGCGGCTACTTTCTCTCATTCAGGCCAGGCCCATCGGTGCCAACGTCCGGAGCAAGTTATGCAGGACCGTCGTGTGGGCAACCTGGGAGGGTCGGGGAAAGACGGCGAAGTTACTGTCTTCGTTGGTCCTGGGAGGGCTCGTCGGCATAGCGCCGTTCTCCCCGGCGCCCCCTGTCGAGGCCGTTATGGTCCCTGCGCGACCAATGGTCGGCTTCCTGAGCGTCATGCCCCCGGCGGTCGGGCCGCACGGCGGGACGGTCACGGTCTCGGCCACGCTTGCGGGGGCAAGTAGCTGCCGGTTGAAGATGGGTTCTCACCAGTCGTTCCCTGTCGTGTACCCACACGGCGTGCGGCCGTGCACTGACACGTTCTCTGCCAAGGTCACCGTGGGAGCCAACCGGAGCAAGGTGGACCGGGTTGTCACGTTGCAACTCGTCATGAAGGGGGCCGGCTCCCAACAACAGGCGGTCCCGGTGCGAATAGGGGTGCTGGACGCCAACCGCACCCCGATCGGCCGGCAAGTGGCCTCTCGCAACTGGTCCGGGTACTCGGTCCAAGGTGGGCCTTTCCAGGGGGCGTCGGGCACTTTCACTGTCCCCGCGGCTGCACCGGCCAGTTGCCAGCAAGCCTTGGGCGAGTGGGTGGGCGTTGATGGGTTCTCCGACCAAGACCTGGTGCAGGCGGGCATCAGCGAGGGCCCAGCGGGCCCAGGCGGCGACTGCGCAGGCCGCCCGTCGGTCGAGGCGTGGTGGGAAGTACTGCCATCGGCCCAACAGCCCATCTCCATGAAGGTCGCGCCCGGCGACGTCATGACGGTCGCCCTCCGCCAGACCGGGCCCAACCAATGGAAGATATCGATCACCGACGACACCACCGGCGCACGTTTCGTGCACCTCGAGCCTTACAACGGCCCTGCTGCCTCCGTCGACTGGATCGTGGAGAGCCCTTCGAGAACAAACGGCACGATCTCGTCCCTCATGCCTTATGGCCAGGCCAGCTTCAGCAACCTCCAGGTGGACAACAGCAGCTTTGTGACCATGGTGGACCAGGTGCTGCTCGTCCAGCACGGCTCGTCTCCGCCCCGGTGGCAGCTCCCAGCCTGTCGACGCTCCTGCACCAGGGCTTCGATGTCTTCTACACGGGCTGAGCAGGCTCGCCCCAGCGCACGCACGGCCCGGTGCCGGCGGCGGATGATCGGGCGGCGGGCGGCGGGCGCCCTTCTCGCTACCTGCTCTCGTCGGGCCCACGGGGGCGGGTGGAGAGCCGATGGTCGTGTGCAGCAGGCGCGCGGCGTAGCTCGTCGCCTCCGCACCTCCTGATGTTGATCGCTATACCTACAGTCACTCAATTAAGGTAAGGTCGGTCCGGACGGAGAGACGAAGACGAGCACGTGCCGCTCGGGCCCTGGTCGCGCCCCTTTGCACCATGGGCGCCAAGCGGCGAGGGGGTGGTCGAAGTGCAGCAACGTGGGGCGTCGCTCGACGCCGACCTGGGCCGTCGACCGGTGGCCGGTAGCTCGCGGGCAGGCATCATGGCGGACCGGCTCGTTGTAGTCCTAGCGACAGCAACGATGGTCAGCACCTACGCCCTCGTCGTCCTCGGCAGCACGGTTCGCGTCACGAACTCGGGGATGGGCTGCCCAAGCTGGCCCCTCTGCTATGGCCACGTCGGCCCGATCGACCAGTACCACGCCCTGCTCGAGCAGTCGCACCGCTACCTAGCGGGGTTCGTAACCGTCGGCGCCCTCTCGACAGTCGTTGTGGCACACCGAGCCAGCGCTCGCCGGATGGCCTTCATGCCCGCAGTTGTCGGCGCGTGCCTGGTCTTCTTCCAAGCTGCCCTCGGCGCGCTGACCGTGCTGGCCAAAAACGCCCCATGGACCGTCGCCGTGCACCTCGTTGTCGGGTTCGTTTTCCTCGGTGTGACGGTCATGACTGCTGTCACCGCAGTACGTGCGCGGCACGCCTCTTGGGCCCGAGCAGCTATAGGGCGGTGGGGCTGGACGTTGCTCGTAGCAATGCTCGCCACCATCGTGGGCGGCACCCTCGTCGTCGCCAACGGCGCCGCTGGCGCCTGCCCGGCGTGGCCCCTCTGCCCGCCATCGGCGTCCAACCTCGCCAACTGGCAATTGGTCCATCGCTCGCTCGCCGGCGTTGCTGGCCTAAGCCTCGTAGGGTTCGTGCTCAGTCATTGGCGGACGACCGTCGGCTGGCATGCCTGGCGAGTCGCCGCTCTCACGTCGATGGGCCTCTTCGTCGCCGTGGCCGCGCTCGGTGCCGCGAGCGCGCTCACCAAAGCCGCCCCGGCCTGGCAGGACGCCCACCTCGCGATCGTCGCCCTCCTTTGGGGGCTGGTGGTGGCTACCGTTACCGCACTGGCAACGGGCCGGCAGCTCTCCGGGGTGCGGTCAGTCCGTATAGAGCGGAGGTCGTCACAAGGCCCTCGTAACCTAGGGAGCCGTCCTGCGCCTTCATCCTCCGGGGCCGGTCGACATGCTGGCCCGGTCGCTCGGTAACGTACTCGTCGAGCCTCTCGGAGACCCAAATGGCACTCGGGGTCCAGCTAACTAAAGCTCTTGGAGATACCTCCGGGAGCAGTGTCACAGAGCCCCGAACGGCGGCGGATGTGCCCAAGACGAGCTGGGAGCCGGCAACCGCCCGGTCCCTTAGGATCTTGGGCCGAGGCTGGTCGGCCTACGCGCAGGCGCCGGAGCTCCAGGTCTTCACGGACTCCAGAGACCTGTGCGCCTGAGTGGGGCCACTTGGCCGCCGACTGGACGGCTACGTCAACCGCTGCCACGAACCGGATCCCGAGGCTGGCGCGGCGCTGTTCGTACCAACGAGCCGCCTCGGCGAATTCAGCGGAGGCCTCTGGGCCAAATAGGGCGCGGCGGCTCACCCGGTTAGTTCATCGGTGATGCGCTGGAGGACAGCACCCCAGTCCTCTTCGACAGCCTCGCCCGACTGGGCGCGCTTGGCACGCTCCTCGAGTTCCTCGCCCCACAGCCTCCAGACCGGTCTTGCGATCGCACGCCGCCTCAAGCCCGCCGCCGGTTGGCGGGTCACCGAGCACCCTGACCCGGGCCAGCCGGAACGCCGCTGCCGGTGGGCCCACGCGCTACGGGACGCTCTCTGACCTAGATCCGCGAGTTACAAGGCTGTAAGCAATAGCAGCTCTCTGGGGCGTTGTGCTTAACGAAATTCGTGCGACTCAGGAAGCGACAAACTCCGTTTT
>JAJZYO010000148.1 GCA_021798075.1 Actinomycetes bacterium | reverse complement strand
CGGGTCGGCCTGCAGGAGGGGAAGGCATGGTTCGAGCACCACTGGGGGGCGGTGCCTTCGGAGCCGGGCCTATCGACCTTGGCAATGCTCGACCGGGCCGCGGCCGGGCGCATGGACGTGCTCGTGCTCCTCGGCGCCGACCCGGTCTCTGATTGCCCCGACCGGGCCCTCGCCAAGCAGGCCCTCGAAAAGGCGCGCTTTGTCGTCGCGGTGGACGCCTTCGAAAACGCCAGCACTGCCTACGCCGACGTCGTGCTCCCGGCCGCTATCTACACCGAACGCAGGGGAAGTTTCACCAATATCGAGGGCCGGGTCAGCTGGCTCGGCCAGAAGGTCACGGCACCGGGCACTGCTCGGCCGGACTGGATGATCGCGGCCGAGATCGCCACCCGGTTGGGGCGCGATATCGGGGCCAGTTCCCTCGACAGCGTTTGGGCTGAGATCCGCCGCGTTTCGCCTTTGCACGCGTCGGTGGAACCGGACCTTCTCATGTCCTACCGGGGCCGCGACGGGGTGGTCGTCGGCACCGACGGCACCGGGGCTGTGCCGGCCGAGGTTTCCCCGCTCGACCCGATGGCGGCGCACGGTATCTCGTCCGCAGAGCTTCACCCCGCGCCGCCTGGCGAGCTCCGCTCGCAACTGCACCGGGCCCTTGGTGCAGGACCGGTCCTCACCGAGGGCACCCCGGTGCCCCCGCCCCCGCGCCGCATAGGCCTTGGCGACCTCGAAGCCGCAGGTACGAGCGGCTTGCCGGCGCCGGCCCACAGGGCCGGAGCGAGCGCTTCACCTGGGGGCGTCCCCGCGCTGCGGCTCGTCGCCCGCCGGCCGATGTGGGACGGGGGCACCCTTGTGCAAGAGTCTCCCTCTGTGAGAGAGCTCCACCCGCCGTTCACCGTCGCCCTCCACCCCGACGACCTGGCTCGTCTCGGAGCGGCCGGCGGCGCCGCCCTCCGGCTCGTCTCGAGGAGGGGGAGCCTGGTCGCCCCGGTCGTTGGAGACAAGAGCGTCTCGCCCGGTACCGCCCTCGTGCCGTTCAACGTCCCGGGCGCCGCCGTGGCCGAACTGGTCGACGCGGCCTCGGACTGGACGGAGGTCACTGTCGAGCGCCTGGAGGCCGGCTCCTGATGCTCGCTGCTGTCGCCGCTGCTTCCTACAACGGGGACCCCGTCTTCGCCAAGGGCATAACGCTCGGGGTCTGGATAATCGAGCTCGTGAAGCTGGTCGCCGTGTTCGCCATCATCATGGTCGGGGTCCTCTTCATGGTCATGTACGAGCGCAAGGCCGTCGCCTACTTGGGCAACCGCTGGGGCCCCAACCGCGCCGGGCCGAAGGGCTGGCTCCAGTCGCTCGCCGACGGGCTCAAGCTGTTCTTCAAGGAAGCGCTCGTGCCCGAGGGTGCAGACCGGTGGGTGTACCGGGCCGCTCCCGTGATCGCGATGGTCCCCGTCATGGTGTCCTTTTCGGTCATCCCCATCGGCGACACGGTCACCGTGGCCGGCTACACCACCCGGTTGCAGCTGGCGGACCCGCCCTGGGGGATACTCGTCATGCTCATGGCCTCGTCGATCTCGGTCTACGGGGTGATGCTGGCCGGCTGGGCGTCTGGTTCCAAGTACCCCTTGATCGGCGCAGTCCGGGCGAGCGCGCAGATGATCTCCTACGAAGCCGCCCTCGGGCTCACCGTGGCGACGGTCGTCGTGTTGACGGGCTCGCTCCACACCAGCGCCATCGTGGCCGCCCAGCACGGGGGCGTCCTCTACCACTGGAACGTGTTCCGCGCCTACGGCCTGCCCGCAGCCATCTTCTTCGTCGCCATAACGGCGGAAATGACGCGGCCGCCCTTCGACCTCGTCGAGGCGGAAGAGGAACTGGCCGGAGGGTACAACATGGAGTACTCGTCCATCGGTTTCGCCCTTTTCTACCTGGCCGAGTACGCCGCGCTCGTCACCAACTCCGCCTTTTTCGTCACTCTCTTCCTCGGTGGCCCGGACGGCCCCTACTGGCACACGATCGGCCCGCTCTGGTTCGTGATCAAGGTGCTCGCCGTCCTTTACGTCTACGTGTGGATCCGGGCCACCCTGCCGAGGCTGCGTTACGACCAGCTCATGGACCTCGGCTGGAAAAAGCTCATCCCCGCTTCGCTCGCCATGTTGCTCATAGTCGCCGCCGGCCACATCAGCTGGCGCTGGGGCCTGGCCGCCCTCTCGGGGAGCCTCTTCGCCTTCATACTGCTCAGTAGGGCGATCGAGGTGGGCCGCACCCAGGTCGAAGAGGGTGCCCAAGCGGAGCTGGAGTCGCCGTGAGCTCGTTTTTCGACAGCAGGTTCGTCTCGTTTTTCAAGGGCTTCCTCGTCACGGGCAAGCAGCCGGCCAAGCCCAAGGTCACCATCCAGTACCCGGAGGAAAAGCGCCCCAAGCCCGAACGCTTCCACGGCCGCCACGTGCTCAACCGCTACGAGGACGGTATGGAGAAGTGCATCGGCTGCGAGCTATGCGCCGGCGTCTGCCCGGCCAAGTGCATCTACGTGCGCGGTGCCGACAACCCGCCCGACGCGCCGGTCTCGCCGGGGGAGCGCTACGGCTTCGTCTACGAGATCAACTTCCTCCGCTGCATCCACTGCGACATGTGCGTGGAGGCTTGCCCGACGGAAGCCATCACCGAGTCGAAACTTTTCGAGTGGTCGTTCACCAACCGCGACGACGCCATTTACACCAAGGCCGAGCTGGTTGTCGACGACTCGGGCAGTCCTCAGCAGCTGCCCTGGGAGGACTGGAAGCCCGGCGACGACGCCAACACGTCGGCCTGGGTACGCGCCACCTCGCCGTCGGGGCGCGGGGACCTGGAGGGCAAGGTGCTTTGGTCCGGTGAGCTCGGCTATGGGGTAAGGCCGCCCCAGGCCGGCCAGTCCGACCCCGAAGCCGCCGACGTGACCGCCGATTTCGATATTTCGGTCCGAGAGGTGGAAGCAGCCGAACTCCGGGGCGTCGGCGTGAGCACCGTAAGGCCCGTGCGCAGGGCAGAGGGCCCGCGTTGAGCTTTCTCGCCGCCACCGGCTTGGCGATAGGGTCGGCGTGGGCGCTCTACGGGGTGGGCACCGCCTTGGTGCTCGCCGGCGCACTGGGGGTCGTGCTCTTGCGCAACCCCGTGCATTGCGCCCTTTCGCTCGTGACCACGATCTTCGGGATTGCCCTGCTCTTCGTGGACCAGCACGCCTACTTCCTCGCGGCGGTGCAGATCATCGTCTACGCCGGCGCGATCGTGATCCTCTTCCTGTTCGTGATCATGCTCCTCGGTGTCGACCGCAAAGAGGCCCGTGCCCCCGAAAACGTCCGCTTGCTCGTCCCCATGGCCCTGGTCGTCGGCGCAGTCGCCGTGGCCGAGCTGCTCGTGCTGGCGAGGTTGCAATACTGGGCCGCCGGCGCGAAGTCCACCACCCAGTCCCTCTCGGGCCCAGGCTCCGACATCCAAAAGCTCGGGCAGACGATATTTACCAGCTACCTGCTGCCGTTTGAAATGACGGCGGCCCTCCTCGTGATCGCGATCGTCGCTGCCGTCGCCCTCGTGCGCCGACGCAGCCAGCCACCTCCGGCACCGCCGCGCAAGTCCGCCGGCGCCTTGCGCCAGCCCGCGCGTGCGCCAGAAGCGCCGGGTGCGGCCGTGAGGCCCGCCGCGACTGCTGGCGCTGGCAGGAGCGCAGCTGCGGCAACGAGGTCACCCGCGGCTGCAGCGTCAACGCCCAAGACCAGTAACGAGACCCGTGAAGGGAGGGCCGTATCGTGAGCGTGCCAGGGCCTTGGTACCTCGGGCTCGCAGCGTTCCTCTTCGGGATCGGCGCCACGGGCCTGCTTGTCAGGCGCAACATCCTGGTCATGTACATGTGCATCGAGCTCATGCTCAATGCGGTGAACTTGACCTTCGTAACGTTTTCGCGCATGCTCAACGACCTGGGCGGCCAAGACGCGGTTTTCTTCGTGCTCGTGGTCGCAGCAGCCGAGGTCGTGGTCGGCCTCGGGATTATCGTTGCCATCTACCGAAGACGAGCCGGCGCCACGGCCGACGACGTCAACTCCCTGAAGGGCTGAGGCGCTAGATGGTCAATGCCGCCTATGTAATAGTAGCCCTGCCGCTACTCGGCTTCGCGCTCAACCTGGTCTTCGGCCGACGCCTGGGGGAGCCGCTCGCCGGCTGGGTGGGGACTTTTGCCGCCGCTGGCAGCTTCGTGGCGTCGCTGATCACGTGGGTCGCCATGCTCGGCAAGCCGGCGGGCATGAGGGTGGCCAGCCTCAACATCTTCACCTGGGTGCCGGTGGCCGGCCTGCACGTGAACACCGGGCTCTTGGTCGACCCGCTCTCGCTCACGATGGTGCTCTTCGTGACCGGGGTCTCCTCGGTGATCCACCTGTACTCGATCGGCTACATGCACCGGGACCCCGGCTTCGACCGGTTCTTCGTCTACCTAAACCTGTTCCTCTTCTCGATGCTCGTGCTGGTGCTGGCCAACAACTTCCTCTTCTCGTTCCTCGGGTGGGAAGGCGTCGGCTTTTGTTCGTACGGCCTCATCGGCTTCTGGTTCCAGCGCGAGGTCGCTGCCGTCGCGGCCAAGAAGGCCTTCATCACCAATCGTGTCGGCGACGTCGGTTTCCTGATCGCCATCTTTTTGATCTTCGACCACTTCGGCTCGCTCAACTACTCGAGCGTGCTCGGCACCTTGGTGGGTGGGCACCCGACCGGCCTCATGGCAGGGGCAGCCGGGGCCATACCCGGGTCTACGGCGACGGCCATAACGCTGCTTTTGTTTTTGGGGGCCATCGGCAAGTCGGCCCAGATCCCCCTCTACATCTGGCTCGTCGACGCCATGGAAGGCCCGACCCCGATCTCGGCCCTCATCCACGCGGCCACGATGGTGACCGCCGGTGTGTACCTCATGTCGCGCGTCGCCCCCCTCCTCCACTACGCCCACGCCACCTCCTGGGTCATCGCGTCCGTCGGCACCGGCTCGGCCTTCCTCGCGGCGACGATCGCGGCTACCCAGGACGACATCAAGAAGTGCCTCGCCTACTCGACCATCTCCCAACTCGGGTACATGTTCATGGCGGTCGGCGCAGGCGACTACGCCGACGGCCTCTACCACATGTTGACCCACGCCTTCTTCAAGGCCCTGCTCTTCCTCGGTGCCGGTGCCATCATCCACGCCCTGGCCGACAACCAAGACATGAAAAAGATGGGCGGCCTGGCCCGGTACATGCCGCTTACCACTGTCACGTTTGGTGTGGGGTGGCTGGCGATCTCGGGGATCGTGCCCTTCGCCGGGTTTTGGTCGAAAGACGCTGTCTTGGACAGCGTATGGCAGATGAACAAGGTGCTCTGGGGCATAGGCGCCTTCACAGCCGGCCTCACCGCTTACTACATGAGCCGTCAAGTCGGGCTCGTCTTCACCGGCCAGGCGCGCTGGCGCGAAGCCAGCCCGGCACTGGCAGGCGCCGGCGGGGCCTCGGGCCATGCGGTGGGCGGCCCCGAGGCCCGAGCTCATGGGCCCGAGGCCCACGGGAGAGGGGAGCACGAGGCCACCGAGCCCGGGCTCCCGGCCCCACCGCACGGGGGCGAGCCGAAAGACGCCACCTGGACGATGTCCTTGCCTCTCGTACTGCTGGCCATCGCATCGGTGCTCGGTGGCGGGATCAACTTC
>JAJZYO010000147.1 GCA_021798075.1 Actinomycetes bacterium | reverse complement strand
CTCACGTGCGACCCGCCCGTCTCCGGGTCAGGTGCACGGGTGGGCCTTTCTGAGGGTAAACACGAGCCTGTGGGGCTCGCTCGGCGCCTTCCGACGACCGCGATAGCACCAACTCCTCTACCTGCGAGCGCCGAAGGCCCTCGGTGACCCTGAGCTGCGCCACTAAAACGCGACCGTCGGGCGCGCGGTGTCGGCAAACTACGAGAACTCGGAACTGCTCCCGGACGTGCTCCGCCCGGGGGCGGAAGGTGATTGGGACGACCTGGCGATCTGGACCGGGAGCACGGTACGGCTCACCACGTTTCACCCGGGCAGGTCCTTGGCCGATACGCCCGTCCCGGGAGCGACGGGTGCGTGGACCATACCGTGGGAGTCGACTAGGTCCTCACGCACTACCGGGTTGGTGTAGACGAGGGACTCGTAATAGGTCGTGTTGGGGATGGCCATGCACAGGTGCACATTGGGAAGCCCACCCCCGTGGACCTCGGCGCGCAACCGGAACGAGTCGGCAGTGTGGGCTATCCGCATGGCCCCGGTAAAGCCGCCCTTCAGAGCCGTGCTGGTGCGCACAAAGCTGGCGCACCCCGAGGCGATGAAGTCGGCCGTGTTCATGTGGGCGCCATCAGAGGTCTCCGCCACCAACAGCGGGACCTCGACACGTTCGGCCAGCCAACGGTACGAGGTGACGCTGAACTCGCGGATCGGCTCCTCGTACCACAGGTAACCGGCCTCGCTGAGGGCGCGGCCTAGGTAAACAGCGTCGGGCAGGTCGAACCCGGCCGACCCGTCGTACATGAGGTCCACGCCGCTGCCGACGTGGCCCCGGAGGGACTGGGCCAGCTCAGCGTCACGGCGGGCATCCCCCCACGCGTGCAGCTTGATCGCCCGGTAGCCAAGCTCGACGCACTGGTCGGCGACCTCGAGGTACTCGGCGACCGAGGAGAAGGTGACCGTCGAGGCGTAGGCGGGGATCTTGGTCCGGAAGCCCCCGAGCAGCTGGTAGGTGGGGACCCCCAGCATTTTGCCTGCGAGATCCCAAAGGGCAATGTCCACCAGGCCAAGAACGTAAATGGGCATTTCCTCGATCCGGTCTAGCTCCCAAACCCTGTGCCACAACCACTCTCGCTGAAGCGGGTCTTGGCCCACGAGCTCGCCTCGCAGGCGTCTCTCCACGATGTCTTCCAGGATCACGCCTCGCCGGGTCAGAGCGACGCCTTCGACGCCCTCGTCTGTCAGGACGCGCAAAAGCCCGCCTACCAGCTCTGGTTCAGAGCCTGGCAGGCCTGCGCGCCACACAAATGACGGCTGCGCCGGAAAGCGCACCCGGTCCACCACCACATCCGCGATCTTCATGCTGCACATCCTTTCAGGTGCTCCTCGTCACCACGCGATGGTGGCGGCCCTTTCTCAACCAACCCCTCCCGCGCCGCCGAAGCGCAACTCGTAGGGTGCGGGCAGGTCCAGTGTCACCGCCCAGCCGTCCGACTCGAGCGAGGTGGTCACGGGCTGGCCATTGGGGCCACGGGCCTCCTTTAGCCAGCCTCGGGGCGAGCGGACAAGTACCCGGGTGGCCCACCGCGGCACCAGGGTGGCGGTCTCGATCCGCCCGCCGTCCCACACGATGCCTACTTCCAGGCCGCCCCGCGCGCGCAAGCCCTTCGCCCGCCCGGCCGGCCAGGCCTCGGGGAGGGCCGGGAGAAGGGTGACGACGCCCGGCTCGTGGCTTTGCACGAGCATCTCCATGAGGGCTGCTGCCCCGCCAAAGTTGCCGTCGATCTGGAACAGGTCGGGCGCGCCGTTGAACAGGTTGGGCGAGGTGTCCTTGGCCACCAGTCGGGCCAGCCTGGCGTGGGCCAACTCGGCATCCTCCAGCCGGGCGGCCAGAGCGGCTACCCAGGCCGTGCTCCAGCCCCGGGAGCCGCCCCCGTGCTCGAGGCGCTTCTCGAGCGAACGCCGGGCGGCTGCAGCCCATACAGGGGTGCGCTGCGCCGAAACTTGGTCACCGGGGTACAGGCCCCAGAGATGTGAGAGGTGGCGGTGCCCAGGCTCGTCTTCCATGAACGGGCGCCACCACTCCTGGACCCGCCCGTCCGGGCCCACGGGGACTCGCGCGAGCCGTCCGAGCGCCTCCGCGAGCCGAGCGGCGAGCTCGGCATCGACCGCGAGAAGGGCGGCCGCCTCGATGCAATGGCTGAAGAGGTCCCGGATGAGCCACAGGTCCAAAGTGGCCCCGGCGCTCACCGCCGCCACCTCCCCCGCGGCGGTGAGAAAGCTGTTCTCTGGGGAGGTGGACGGGCAGGTGGTGAGCGAACCGCCCCGGTCCTCCGTCAGGAAGTCGAGCACGAACTCGGCGGCTCCCCGCATGACCGGGTAGGCCGTGCCCGCTAGGAACTCCCTGTCGCCGCCGAAGCGGTAGTGCTCCCAGAGGTGCTGGCACAGCCAGACGCCGCCCATGGGCCAGTTGGCCCACACTGGCGGAAAGGAACCGCCGCCAACCGGCCACGTGCTGAGCCATAGGTCGACATTGTGGTGGGCAACCCACCCGCCGCAGCCGTAATTGGCACGCGCTGTACTTCGCCCTGCTTCAGAGAGCTCCCGTACGAACTCGAGGAGAGGCAGGTGGCACTCCGACAAGTTGCCGACCTCGGCCAGCCAATAGTTCATCTGGACATTGATGTTGGTAGTCCAGTTGCCGCTCCAGGCCGGTCGCACGTCCGCGTTCCAGATGCCCTGCAGGTTGGCCGGTTGGCCCCCGGGACGGGAGCTAGAGATGAGCAGGTAGCGCCCGTACTGGGCGTAGAGCGCGAGAAGGGAGGCGTCCGGCTTCCCAGCTCGCAGCGCCGCCAGCCTCTGGTCGGTTGGCCCGCTGGAGGCCGCGCCATCGTGGAGCTCGATCTCGACCCGCTCGAAGAGCTGCCGGTGCTCACACATGTGGGCCGCCCTAAGCTCCTCGTACCCCCGCCGCGCCGCGCTCTCGAGCCTGCGCCGGCATTGCTCTTCGAGTTCGTGCCAGCTGCTCTCGGGTGCCCGGTCGTAGCCACGAAAGCCGTTCCGCGCGGCCAGGAAGAGCACCACCTCATCGGCCCTTTGGGCTCGCACCTCGGCGTCGGAGGCGGAAACCGCGCCTCCTCTCGGGCAGAGGATGTCTACCACGGCCGTGAAGGCCAGGCCCGTGCCGGCGTCGTAGGTGACAGGCGAGGTGCTCTCGAGGTAGTGGGGCACGACGTGCGACGGGGCGCGGCCCCTCAGCACCAGCCTGCCGCCGTCGGCCTGGGCGGCCGCTCCGGGGTGGGGGCTATCCAGGCGTACCGTCACCCCGAGCGCCCCTGGGAGGTTGCTCCACAGCCGCAGGGCCAGCACACCCCCGGCCACGGAGACGAACGCCTCCCGCTCGTAGCGCACCTCTGTGCTCGTGTACTCGGCCCGGGCTAGTGCGTCGCGCAAGGAGAGCTCCCGGCGGTACCCCTCGACGACGAGGCCGTGGTCGAGGGCGACACGTAGGGAGCCCAGCGGCTGAAAGGACTCGTTGAAAGGCCCCTGCAGCTCTTGAGCGAGGACGCCAGCTCGTACGTAGTCCTCGTCGGCCAACACCGCTTCCCGCAGAGCGGCCAGGTGGCGCCAAGCCCCGGGACGGTCGCCATCGAGGCGCTGGCCGGACCAAAAGTCGTCCAGGTTTAGGTCTATTACCTCCTCGGGCACTCCTCCGTGCACCATTGCCCCGAGCCGCCCGTTGCCGAGCGGCAGCGCGCTGAACCAGTCTGCAGCCGGCGCGTCGTACCAGAGCACCAAAGACGCCCGCTCCTCAGGGCAATGATGAACTGTCATCGCCCGATGCCACGTTCAGGATCTTCTCCGGCCGGGCGGCGCCGTGCTCTCGCGCACCACAAGATCTGTGGCCAGTTCTACACGCCGTCCCAGGGGCCCAGTACCGTTGGCACTGTCGAGCAACGTGCGCACGGCCACGGCAGCCATTTCCGTGAGTGGCTGCCGCACAGTCGTGAGCGCTGGCGTGCTCCAAGCGCTGAGAGGGATGTCGTCGAAACCGACGACGCTCACGTCCTCGGGGACCCGGAGAGAGACCTCGCGCGCCGCACGCAGGACGCCGAGGGCAGCCAGGTCGTTGCCCGCGAAGATCGCGGTGGGCCGCGAGCGCAGGCTGAAAAGGATCTTCGCCTGCTCGTAACCGGCCTTTACCCGGAAGTCGCCTGGTTTCACGAGCCCGTCGTCCAGCGACAGGCCCGCCCTTTCGAGGGCGGCGCGGTAGCCATCGAGGCGTGCCCGGCTGCAAAGCAAAGCCGGCGGGCCTGTGATGATAGCGATGCGCCGGTGCCCGAGCTCGACCAAGTGCTCGGTGGCGGCCAGGCCACCTGACCAGTTGGTGGCCCCGACCGAGCTCACCTCCGGGCCCGGCTCCGCCGTAGGGTCGATGACGACGAAAGGCAAGCCCCGCGCCACCAATTGTCCTCGCTGCCGCTCGGTGAGCTGAGAGAGGAGGAGGATTATCCCGCGCGTGCCCCGGGACGTGATGTGGTCGAACCAGACGCGCCGCTCGTCTCCCTCCGAAAGGGCAGTAAATGCCACCGTAAGCCCCTCGGGCTGAGCAGCGGCAGCTGCGCCGCGGACGATCTCGGTCGCCCACGGGCTATCGAAGTCGTTGAAGACCACGTCGATGAGCGGCGGTGCGTCGTTTTTAGCCCTCTTGCGGTAGCCCGAACTAACTAGCACCTTTTGGACGAGCAGGCGGGTGCTGTCCGAAACGTCGGGACGGCCGTTGAGCACCTTGGACACAGTGGCGGTGGACAGCCCGCTTTCCGCGGCGATCTGGGCAATGGTGACGCGGCCGCGGCCCTTGGCGCCGTTCGGGCCGGTACGAGTTATCCGGTGCCGCGACGCGCTGGCTTGCTCGTCGGCGGGCGCCGCACCAATCGTCCGTGCAGGGACCATGTTGCCAACGATCATAGCGGGAGCTTTCGGAGGTACCTCTCGGCGCGGCCGGGAGCCTGCGCCGTCCGCACGGTTCCAGGGAAGGCTGGGCCGTGCGGGAGTAGTCGCTGCATGGCGGCAATTTGCCTTCTGAGGTCTTTTGCCCTGTAGATAACCCACGCCGAGGGCCCCAAGGGCTTGACCCGGGGAGGGAAGAGTGTTAAAGTCTCGACCGTAACATTAACCTGAGGAAGCGAAACCTTTCGGTCCGACCTCGAGGCTCGGACTGTGAGGAAGCAGCAAATGGCCCTCTCGCGAGGGCGCTAGTCGAGATGCCCACCGCCCCAAGGGGCGAGGAGGAGGGGATAGTCAAGGTGACCCGAGCATCGCTTAGGCTGCCACGGCCGCTGGGCCGCACGGCCGCCTTGGTGGCGGCTGGCTTGTCCATCAGCACGGCCGCCGCCGTCACGGTACCCGTAACAAGTTCGTCCGCCCAAAGTTCCCGCAGTTCGTCTGCGCCGACAGCTACCATCAGCGTCTGGATGGAGGCCAGCGGCACGCCGGTTGACAATTACTGGGTTGCCCAGGCCAAAGCCTTTGCCAAGGCCAACCCGGGCGATACCATCAATGTCGAGTTCCCAGGGGCCACCGTCTACAATTCGAAGGTCGCGGCTGCCCTCGCCGGCAACAACCCCCCAGCTCTTACTTTTGGCTGGGGCGGCGGCAGGGAGTTGCAGTACATAAAGGCCAAGGTGGTGGCACCTATTGGCGACGCTGGCAAGA
>JAJZYO010000146.1 GCA_021798075.1 Actinomycetes bacterium | reverse complement strand
GGAGCGCTCAACATGCTCGTTTATGGTTGGCGCGACCGTGAGCTCCTCCTCACCTTCTTCGAGAAGGTGACGGGACTGCGGATGAACCACAACTACATCCGCCCCGGCGGAGTTGCGGCGGACCTGCCCGACGGGTGGAGGGACGACGTCAACGCGATCTGCGACGTGGTGCTGGCGCGCATGGACGAGTACGACAACCTCTTGACCGGCCAGCCAGTCCTACAAAACCGTATGGACGGGGTGGGCGCTCTCGATGCCGCAACTGCAATAGGGCTCGGCCTGAGCGGGCCGCTCCTGCGTTCGACCGGCGTCGCCTACGACGTACGCAGGGACTTCCCGTACTTGTTCTACGAACAGGTTGACTTCGACGTGATCGTTGGCACAGGTGGGGACTGCTGGGACCGCTATGCGATCCGGGTCAACGAGATCCGCGAGGCCGTGCGCATAGTCCGCCAGGTCGTGAAGGCCATGCCGAAAGGCGACTACCGCGCCCAGGACAAGAAGTTCACCCCGCCACCTCGCAACCGTATAGACGAGTCGATGGAAGCGCTCATCCACCACTTCAAGCTCTTCACCCAAGGCTTCAGGGTGGCCCCCGGAGACGCCTACGTCCCCGTCGAGTCGGCTCGGGGCGAGCTCGGCTGCTACATCGTCTCCGACGGCACCTCGCGGCCCTACCGGCTCCACGTGCGGGCTCCATCGTTTACCAACCTCCAGGCCCTAGCCCCGATGGCACGGGGAGGGTTCATCCCTGACGTCATCGCCTGCATATCGAGCATCGACCCCGTTCTTGGGGACGTAGACCGCTGATGAGGGCCCGCGAGGGCAGTCACCAGGGCGCCGAAGCCGGCCTCCCAATGGGGTGCCCGAGCCAGCCGATTGGGCCCGGCGTGGTCACTTAGGCCAAAATCAGTTATCGTGCCCCACCTGACCGAGGACAACCTAGAGCGAGCCCGATCGCTCGTTGCCCTCTACCCGGATAAGCGTTCCGCGCTCATCCCGATCCTGCACCTCGTCCAGGAGCAGGACGGGTATGTCTCCCCCGAGGGCATCCACGACGCAGCCGAACTGCTCGGGCTCACGCCCGCCGAGGTGCGGGGTACGGCGAGCTTTTACGACATGTTCCACTTGGAGCCTGTCGGCAAGTACGTGGTGGCCGTCTGCACCAACATCGCCTGCATGCTGGCGGGCGCCTACGAGCTGCTCGAGCACATCGAAGAGAGCCTCGGCACCCATCCGGGCGGGACGACCGACGACGGGGCCTTCACCCTGGAGGACGCCGAATGCCTGGCGCTGTGCGGCAACGCGCCCTGCGTAACTGTCAACTGGCGCTATTTCGGGGATATGACCCCTGAGCGTTGGGATTCTCTCGCCGAGGATCTGCGCGCGGGGCGCCTTGAAGGCGAGGTCCCGCCGCATGGCACCTTGTGCCGCGTGCGACGCTCGGTTGGCCTCGTCGCCAGCGGTGGCGCCGGGGCGCCAGCCAGCCCGGTCACGGCTATCGACGTGACGACCTCCCGGACCACGCCCGCAGCCCAGAGTACTGTCCTCCCGGAAGGAGGTGGTGGGTCGTGACGGCGGGGCTCAGGCCGCAGGTTGTTACATCGCGCTTTGGCATGCCCGAGAGCTGGACGCTTCGCGCCTACTTGCAGAGCGACGGGTACAAGGGTCTGCGCAAGGCTCTTACGATGTCGCCCGAGGAGGTCCACAAGGCGACGCTTGACTCGTCCATTTTGGGCCGAGGAGGCGCCGGCTTCGACGCCGGGCGCAAGTGGGGGATGCTCCGGAAGGCCGAGCCCGTTTACCTCGTGGTAAACGGGGACGAAAGCGAGCCGGCGACCTTCAAGGACCACGCTTTGATCGAGGCCGACCCGCACCAGCTGATCGAGGGGGCGCTCATATGCGCTTACGCGATCCACGCGGCGCGGGTGTTCATCTACATACGCGGTGAGATGGCACTTGGCCTCGAGCGGGTGCAGGCCGCCCTCAACGAGGCGTACGAGTACGGCGCGGTCGGCGCGGACATCTTCGGTTCTGGGTTCTCGGTAGATATTGTCGTGCACCCCGGCGCCGGCGCCTACATCTGCGGTGACGAGACGGCGCTCCTCGAGAGCCTTGAGGGAAAGCGCGGTTTCCCGCGGATAAAGCCGCCCAACTACCCGGCAGCGATCGGTGTCTACGGGGCCCCGACAGTAGTCAACAACGTGGAGACCCTTTCCAACCTCGCGTTCATCATGAGAAACGGGAGCGAGGCGTTCCACGCCCTGGGCGAGGGGGCTTCGCGTGGCACCAAGGTCATGGCTCTTTCTGGCCACGTTCGCCGGCCCGGCAATTACGAGCTCGTCTTCGCCGACACCACGTTCCGCGACCTCATCTTCGACCCGGCGCTCGGCGGGGGCTTGAGGGACGACCGTGAGCTCAAGTTCTTCATACCGGGAGGCGCGTCGGCGCCGTGGTTCGGCCCAGAGCACCTTGACGTGCCCCTGGCCAACGAGAAGATCGCAGAGGCCGGCTCCATGGCCGGTTCGGGCGCCGTGACCGTGATGGACGTGACGGCCTGTCCCGTGCGGTCCGCTTGGCGCTTAAGCCGTTTCTTCCATCGCGAATCGTGCGGCCAGTGCACGCCGTGCCGGGAGGGTTCGGGTTGGGTGGACAAGGTGATGCGCCGCCTAGAGGATGGCAATGGCCGTGAGTCCGACCTTGACCTCCTCATGGACATCTGTGACAACATCTCGCCGGGGGTCCACTGGCCACCGGCGCAAACGACGATCTGCCCCCTGGGCCCGTCGATCCCGAGCTCGGTGGCCTGGGGCATCCGGATGTTCAGGGACGACTTCTTGGAGCACGTCCGCCTGGGGCACTGCCCCTTCCCGCCCGACCGCCTCCGTACAAGCCTTGCGCACGCCTGAGAACCCCATGCCCGACAACCCACCTACCGTAAACATCACCGTCGATGGCCGGCCGGTAGCCGCTCGCGCCGGCGAGCTGCTGATCGCGGCAGCCGAGCGGGCCGGGATCTACATCCCGCGCTTTTGTTACCACCCGCGGATGGACCCCGTCGGCATGTGCCGGATGTGCCTCGTCGAACTGAAAGGCCCGCGCGGCTACAGCCTCCAGCCGGCGTGCTACTTCCCGGTGGCCGAGGGTATGGAAGTGCTGACGGAGAGCCCGGCGGTCAAAAAGGCTCAAGACGGGGTGCTCGAGTTCCTGCTCATAAATCATCCCCTCGACTGCCCCGTCTGCGATAAGGGCGGCGAGTGCCCGTTGCAGGACCAGACTCTCGCGTACGGGCCGGGCGAGACCCGCTTTATAGAAGAAAAGCGCCACTGGGACAAACCGGTGCCGATCTCGCCGCTCGTGCTCATCGACCGGGAGCGCTGCATACAGTGCGCGCGCTGCACACGGTTCGCCGAAGAGGTCGCCGGCGAGGCTGGCATCGACTTTGCCGGGAGGGGCGACACCACCGAGGTCGCCAACTACCCGGGCGAACCTTACAGCTCAAATTTCAGCGGCAATGTGGTGCAGATCTGCCCGGTGGGTGCGCTGCTTGCCAAGCCGTACCGTTTTAGGGCCCGCCCCTGGGACTTGGAGCAGGTCGAGACCACGTGCACGATGTGCGCCCTCGGCTGCCGGGTGGTTGCCCAGTCGAGCGCCGACGAGGTCGTGCGGTTCCTTGGCGTCGACAGCGACCCAGTCAACTGGGGCTGGCTCTGTGACAAAGGACGCTTCTTGCACGAGGCTCTAAACAGCCCTCGCCGGCTTTCGGAGCCGCTCGTGCGCCAGGCCGCCGGTTCTCGGAACGGCCTTGGGGACGGTTCTGGGGAAGGTGGCACCGAGCTCGTGGCGGGTAGCTGGTCTGAAGCGCTCTCGGCGGTGACGGCGAGCCTTAGCGGGGCCTCGGGGGCCAGGGTTGGCGTGATAGGCGGGGCGAGGCTGCCCAATGAAGACGCCTACGTATGGTCGAAGCTGGCCCGCAGCGTGATCGGCACCAACAATATCGACGCCCAGCTCGGTGACGGGCTGCCTGCCGGCCTCGTCGCCGGTCTTCCACGTGCCACGATCGACGAGGCGTGTGGCGCCGCTTTGGTCCTGCTCGCGGCGCCGGACCTGAAAGAGGAGCTCCCCGTGCTCTACCTGCGCCTGCGCCACGCGGCACGGCAGGGCGCGCTGAAGCTCGTCGAGCTGTCGCCGGTTGCCACTGGCCTCACTGAGCTTTGTTCAAAGAGCTTGCGTTACCGGCCAGGCGAGATAGCGGCCGTCGCGAGAGCCCTTTGCTCGGGAGGCCCCGTCACGTCCGACGTCGCCGGTATCTCGCAGGCCGAGGTCGAGGCGGCCCGAGGGCTCATTGCTGGCGCCGTTGCGGGCGGCACCGGCGAAGCTGGCACATCGGCCCCCGCCGACCCCGTGCCAGGGCCCAAGGTGGTCGTGGTGCTCGGGCGGCCTTCCCTCGCTGAGTCCCCTGCCGGCGTGTCCCAAGCAGCGCTCGCCCTTGCCGGACTTCCCGGCGTGGCTTTCCTCCCCGCCCTCAGGCGTTCTAACGTCCACGGGGCCATCGATTTTGGGCTTGACCCAGGGCTCTTGCCCGGACGGGTCGGCTTGCAGGAGGGGAAGGAATGGTTCGAGCACCACTGGGGGGCAGTGCCATCGGAGCCGGGCCTGTCGACCTTGGCAATGCTCGACCGGGCCGCGGCTGGGCGTATGGACGTGCTGATCCTCCTTGGCGCCGACCCCGTTTCTGACTGCCCCGACAAGGAACTGGCCTGCCGGGCGCTCGAAAGGGCTCGCTTCGTCGTCGCTATCGACGCCTTCGAGACGGCCAGCACCGCTTATGCGGACGTAGTGCTTCCTGCGGCTATCTACACAGAGCGCCACGGCAGCTTTACGAACATCGAGGGCCGTGTCAGCTGGCTTGGCCAGAAAGTCACCCCGCCCGGTACCGCCAGGCCGGACTGGATGATCGCCGTCGACATCGCTTCGCGCCTCGGGCGCGACCTCGGAGCAGGCTCGATCGGTGGCATTTGGGCTGAGATCCGCCGTGTATCGTCGCTCCACGCGGGCATCGACCAAGAGTTCTTGATGTCGTCACGGGGCCGCGACGGCGTCGTGGCGGCCGCCCGCGCCACGCTGGCCCCGGCGGAGGTCGCGCCGCTTGACCCGATGGCCGCGCACGGCATCATGTCGGCGGAGCTACACCCGATGCCCCCCCAGGCCGTTGTTGCCATGAAGGCTTTGCCTGTCAACGGGGAGCGACTTTCAATTGGTGGGGGCACGGGCGCGAGAGGGGCGACCAGCGAAAGCTCTGGAGAGGCTTTCCCGGCGCCGGCGGCGCCCCGTCCACTCGGCTTGGCGGACCTCGAAGCTGCTGGTAGCACTGGCTTGCCGGCGCCGGCGGCACGCCCGGTCTCCAGTGCCTCACCGCCAGCCGGTCACTCCCTCCGCCTCGTCGCCCGCCGGACGATGTGGGACGCGGGCACTCTTGTGCAAGAGTCTCCTTCTGTGAATGGGCTCCACCCCCAACTGGCGGTCTCGCTCCACCCCGACGATCTCGCCCGCCTCCAGGTCTCGCCCGCTCACGGGGCCAGTGCGGAAGTCGCTAGAGCGGCGCAGCTTCGGCTGACCTCGCGGAAGGGAAGCCTTGTCGTCCCCGTGGTTGCGGACCCCAGGGTGCTCCCGGGGACAGCGGTGGTGCCCTTCAACGTCCCCGGAGGCGGTGCCGGCAGC
>JAJZYO010000145.1 GCA_021798075.1 Actinomycetes bacterium | reverse complement strand
TCGGCAGTGGTAGGCCGTGAGCGTGTGGGCACGGGTGAAGTGCCGGTCGAGCGTGCCAACGGGCCGGTCGAGCGTGCCAACGGGCCGGTCGAGCGTGCCAACGGGCCGGTCGAGCGTGCCAACGGGGAGGCGCATGTTGTCGTGTCTGAGCCAGCAGGCGGGGATGGGTTCGCGAGCGACGGCCAAGGCGGCCAGGGTAACGGTAACTACAGCGCCCAGCCCTACCAGCGAAATGACTATGGCCGAGGACGTACGGACGGCGATGCCGGCGCGGGCAACACCCGGCGCCGGAGGAGGCGCAACCGGGACAAGCCGGCTCGAGGCGAAGCGCGCGGCGGACCGGAGCGCGAGCTGGCGGCGCAGCCGGAGGTTCCCTACTCGGGCGAGCTAGTGGCATGCTCGGGGTTGCTCGACCTTCGGGAGGAGGGCTACGGGTTCTTGCGGACGAGCGGGTACTTGGCCAGCTCATCTGACGTCTACGTGTCCATCACGCAGGTGCGTAGGTTCGGTTTGCGCAAGGGCGACTCGGTCGAGGGCGCCTACCGGCCCGCGGCGAGCAACGAGAAGTACCCGGCGCTGGTGAGGGTGGACTCGGTGTGTGGGCTAGTTCCCGATGAGGCTCGCAACCGCCCCAAGTTCGAAAACCTGACGCCTCTTTTCCCCGACGAGAAGCTCCGATTGGAGCTCCCAGGGGACCCCGCCAACGTGACGGCGAGGATAGTGGACCTGATATCGCCGATCGGCAAGGGCCAGCGGGGACTGATCGTCTCACCCCCCAAGGCTGGTAAGACGACTGTGCTCAAGCAGATCGCCCACTCGATCGAGGCCAACAACCCCGAGGTGTACCTGATGGTGCTGCTCGTGGACGAACGCCCCGAAGAAGTCACCGACATGCGCCGTTCGGTTAAGGGAGAAGTCGTCGCCTCTACCTTCGACCGCCCCTCCGACGAGCACACCCAAGTGGCAGAGCTGGCTATCGAGCGGGCCAAGCGGATGGTGGAGCTCGGCCGTGACGTCGTCATTGTGCTTGATGGCATAACGCGCCTTGCAAGGGCCTATAACCTCGCTCAGCCGGCAACAGGCCGCATCATGTCAGGGGGCATCGACACGGGTGCTTTGTACCCGCCAAAGAAGTTCTTCGGGAGTGCCCGCAACATCGAGGAGGGGGGTTCTCTCACGATCCTCGCCACAGCTCTCGTAGAGACCGGGAGCCGGATGGACGAAGTGATCTTCGAAGAGTTCAAGGGCACCGGCAACATGGAGCTCCGCCTCGACCGCAAGTTGGCCGAGCGGCGCGTTTACCCCGCCCTCGACGTCAACGCTTCGTCCACGCGCCACGAGGAGCTGCTCTTCGACAGGGGCCAGCTCCAACAGGTCTGGAAGCTGCGGCGGGTACTGAACGCCCTCGGCTCCGACGGCAACGCTGGCGCCGGTCTTGAGCTGCTCGTAGACAAGATCCGTACCACGAGGAGCAACGAGCAGTTCTTGGCTGACATAGCCAAGCAGCCCGCCCCCGCCGTTTAGCCCGTCTTGGACGTACCCTAGGAGCCATCATGAAAGCCGATACCCACCCCGAGTACACAGAGGCCAAGGTCGTCTGCTCGTGCGGCAACACCTTCGTCACTCGTTCCACCAAGCCGAGCCTGCACACCGAGCTCTGTAACGCCTGCCACCCCTTCTTTACCGGCAAGCAGAAGCTGGTTGACACCGGTGGCCGGGTCGAGCGCTTCGAGCGGCGCTACGGACGGCGCTCCGCGCGGTCCGACGCCAAATAAGGAGCCGGCCGCCAACGCGACGCGAGCCCATGGCCGGGCCACGGTGCGGATGGCCCGTGTCAAGGAAGATCAGATCCCTGTAGACCAGATCCAGGCAAAGCACATCCAGGTAAAGCAGTGTTAGAACGCTTGGCAGAGCTCGCGCGCGAGTACGACAACGTCTTGGCACAGCTCTCGGACCCCTCGGTCATCGGTGACCCGCGCCGGCTCCGGGAGGTGTCCAAGCGCCACCACGAGCTGGAACCGGTCGCGGACGCGTACCGCTCTTTCCAGGCCGTTGAAGCCGACCTCACGACGGCCCGCGAAATGCTGGCTGGCGCCGAGGGCGAGGACCGGGAGCTGCTTGTCGAGGAGATCGAGGCGGCCGAGCACCGTCTGGACGAGCTCGACAAGCAGGTCCGCCTCCTGTTGTTGCCTCGCGACCCCAACGATGGGCGCAACGTGATCGTCGAGATCCGGGGGGCGGAGGGAGGGGAGGAGGCCAACCTGTTTGCCCGTGACCTTTACGACATGTACATGCGCTACGCCGAAAACGTTGGCTTGAAGGCAGAGGTGCTCTCGGCCGACCCCTCGCCGATGGGCGGGTTCAATGAGGTCACGCTGCTCGTGAAGGGGCCCGAAGCCTGGGCGCGTTTCAAGCACGAAGGAGGGCCCCACAGGGTCCAGCGCGTGCCGGTCACCGAGTCGCAGGGGCGCGTCCACACATCGTCGGCCACCGTCACGGTGCTCCCTGAGGCCGAAGAGCTGGAGGTCCAGATCGAAGAAAAGGACTTGCGCGTCGACGTGTACCGTTCGACCGGACCGGGGGGCCAGTCGGTCAACACGACGGACTCCGCTGTCAGGATCACTCACTTACCGACCGGAATAGTGGTGTCCATGCAGGACGAAAAGAGCCAGATCCAAAACCGGGCCAAGGCGATGCAAGTGCTCCGGGCGAGGCTCTTGAGGGCCGAGCAAGACCGCCAGGCCGCCGAGATGTCCAAGGCTCGGCGAAGCCAGGTGGGCGGTGGTGGGAGGTCCGAGAAGATCCGGACCTACAACTACAAGGAAAACCGCGTCACCGACCACAGGATCGGGCTCACTCTCTACAAGCTTGACAAGGTACTAATGGGAGATCTCGGCGAGATAGTCGATGCTCTCCTTGCCGACGAGCGCGCGCACCAGCTCGCTGCGGCTGGCGAGTGAGCGCTTCGTCGTCGGGGCTCGTAACCGGGGCGATCGTGACTGGAGGAGTGGCGCAGCTGCGGCCTCTTTGGTCTTCGCTCCAGCGTTCGGCTGCCGAGGTGCTTGATGACCCCGTTGCAGCTCGTTGGTTCGTAGAGGAAGCCTCAGGTGCCCCCTGGGCGCAGGTCGCCGGCGAGCCGGCCGCGCTCCGTGGGGAAAAGGCTTTGTCTGAGATGGTGGCACGCAGGCTGCGGGGGGAGCCGGTGCAGTACGTGCTCGGGCACTGGGCTTTCCGTTCGCTCGATTTGATGGTCGACAAGCGCACGCTCATCCCCCGGCCCGAGACAGAAGTCGTTGTGGACGTGGCGTTGGCGGAACTTGACCGCCAGGTCGCGGCCAGCCCGGCTTTGGCGCCAATGGTCGTCGACCTCGGCACCGGCTCGGGTGCCATGGCGCTGTCGATCGCTGCTGAGCGGCCCTCCACGCGGGTCTGGGCAACCGACGTCTCACCCGGGGCGCTCGCCGTCGCCTCCGCCAACCTGGCCGGCCTCGGGGTGAGGACGGTCGGCAGGGTGACCCTGGCGCTCGGCGATTGGTGGGCAGCGCTCCCAGCCGAGCTCGAGGGCATGGTGGCCCTAGCGGTCGCAAACCCCCCCTACGTGTCGCAGGCAGAGCTGGAGGGCCTTCCAAGCGAGGTGGCTGACTGGGAGCCGTCCCAAGCTCTCGTTTCTGGCCCGAGCGGCCTCGAGGCCATCCAGGTCCTGCTGGCGGGTGCCAGCCGCTGGCTCGCGCCGGGTTCGTCCTTGGTGGTCGAAATAGCGCCCCAACGGGCGGCCGAGGCCATGGCACTGGCCGAAAGTGCGGGCTTGGCCGGCGTCGAGGTCAAGGTGGACCTAGCTGGCAGGGAGCGAGCCCTCGTGGCCCGGCGACCGTAGAGCCGGACCAGCCCTCGTGGCCCGGCGACCGTAGAGCCGGACCAGGTGGTAGGGCCGGGCCCGGTCCGGCCGGCCGGGCCTGCCAGGGGGCCGGAGACGGGAGGGGGACCGAGGCGCGCAGTGGGAAGCTGCGGGCGCTAGTAGCTTCGCGGGAGTGGCCATTGTCAGGGCTCACGGCGACCCGCCTCCCGCGAAGGAGATCAGGCTCGCCGTGGACGCGCTCGCTGGCGGCGACATCATCGGGCTGCCTACGGACACGGTCTACGGCCTCGCCGCTTACCCTTTCCACAGTGGCGCCTCGGACCGGCTCTTTCGCGTCAAGGCCCGGCCCCGTGCCGTCGGCTTGGCTGTCCTCGTCGCCGATCAGGACCAGGCGCTCCAGCTGTGCACCGCCGTGCCCAAGGTGGCGCTCCGGCTGATGGAGCGTTACTGGCCGGGACCGATCACCCTGGTGCTGCCCAGGCACCCCGACCTCGAGGCCGATCTCGGCGAAGACGATGAGACGGTCGGGATCCGCTGCCCAGCCCACCCGGTCCCCCTGGCGATCTGCCGCCGGCTCGGGCCGATAGCGACTACGAGCGCCAACCGCCACGGCGAAGCCCCCCTTACGACCGCCGAGGAGGTGGAGGCCAAGCTCGGGAGGGAGATCGCGCTCGTCCTTGACGCCGGCACCTGTGACCGGCCGCCGTCGACGGTCGTCGACTGCACCGGGGAAGCGCCGAAGCTCCTCCGCGAGGGGCCGGTCCCGGCGGAGGAGGGCGCGGCCCTCGCCTGAGCTGAGGGCACGACAGCTGGGCAACGGTACCCACCAGCCAATCCTTACCCGTGGCGCGGGCGCCGCTAGGCTCGATTGGGTGCCGTCTGACCGGGGATCATGCTGGAGCCCGCGGGGGCCGGCACAGGCTGGTTGGACTGGGCTATAAGTACTGAAGGCACCGTGCCCAGCGCAGGGAGAGGCCTTTGATCCGGTTCCGCGAGTACCTGCTTGTGTTCGCCGTGGCTGCGGTCGCCACCTACTTGACGACGTTCGTCATGAGGGCGATGGCGAAGCGCCACGGGCTCGTGGTCCTGCCCGATGACCGGAGGGTCCACGAACGGCCAACGGCGACGGGCGGCGGGACGGGGATGTACGTGGGCCTGTTGGCGGGTATGGCGGTGGCGTCACAGCTGCCGGCCTTCTCCCAGGTCTTCAGCGGTTCTGGCCCTTTTGGCGTGGTGATTGCCGCCACCGTGATCTTTTGTGTCGGCTTCGCAGACGACGTGCGCGAGATGTCCCCCCCGGCCAAGCTCGCGGGGCAGGTCTTGGCCGCCACCGTGCTGTACGTATTCGGGGTCAACATGCTGTTTTTCCAGGTCCCCTTTACGGAGACGGTCCTCGTGTTGACCACCAACTGGGGGGTCCTTGCGACGGTCCTTTGGGTCGCGGTCATTGCCAACTCGGTCAATTTCATAGACGGCCTCGATGGCTTGGCCGCCGGCATCGTGGCTATCGCCGCAGCCGCCTTTTTCGTGTACTCGCACCAACTCGGAGTCGCGAACGTCATTCTCGGGAACAACGCCGGCCCCCTGATCGCAGTGGTGGTCGTCGGCCTCTGCGTGGGGTTCCTTCCCCACAACTTCCACCCAGCCAAGATCTTTATGGGCGACGCCGGGGCGATGCTCCTCGGCTTGCTGGTAGCAGCGTCCACCTTGTCAGTGGTCGGCCAGGACAGTTCTACCTACAGCGGCCGGGTGTACTTCTTCTTTGCGCCGATCCTGATCCCCTTCTTCATCCTCGGCATCCCGTTGCTCGACACGCTCTTTGCCGTCTTACGCAGAGCAGGCCAACGCACCAGCCCCGCCGTGGCGGACCTCAACCACCTCCACCACCGCCTC
>JAJZYO010000144.1 GCA_021798075.1 Actinomycetes bacterium | reverse complement strand
CTGCTCGCTCTCGCCGGCCCGCCCGTCCCGGTTCTCGCTCGCCGGCCCGCCCGTCCCGGTTCTCGCTCGCCGGCCCGCCCGTCCCGGCCCGGCTCTCGCTGCTCGCTCTCGCCGGCCCGGCCCGGCTCTCGCTGCTCGCTCTCGCCGGCCCGGCCCGGCTCTCGCTCGCCCGTGAAGCTCGGCGGGATGGCCGTGGCCGCAGGTTGTACGTTGGTGGGCAACGCTTTGCTGGGACCCCTGACCGTACGGAGGTGTGCTACTTGGGCAAGGCGAGACCCTTACAGGACGGGACGGTATACCAGCCAGTCAAACGTCGTTGGACGATAGTCGACGTGGCCCAACGGGCCGCGGTCTCGGTCGGCACCGCTTCGAAGGCGCTAAACGGCCGTGGCAGCCTGCGCCCCGAGACGCGATCGCGCATTATCCAGGTCGCCGAGGAGATGGGTTTTGAGCCCAATGCCTTAGCCCAGAGCCTGCTGTCCGGCCGGACCTTCACCGTGGGGCTGCTCACCACCGACAGCTTCGGGCGCTTCTCTATCCCCGTGATGCTCGGGGCAGAAGATGCCTTGGGCGAAGGCAAGGTGTCCGTTTTCCTCTGTGATAGCCGTGGCGACCCAGAACGCGAGCGGCGCTACCTGAAGATGATGTTTTCGCGCCGGGTTGACGGGATCATCATAGCTGCTCGCCGTGTCGATTCTCGCCCTTCTGTCGGCAGGGACCTCCCAGTGCCAGTTGTTTACGCAATGAGCAGGTCGGAAGAGTGCCAAGACCTGTCGGTGTTGCCGGACGACGAGGGTGGTGGGCAGCTTGCGGTAGAACACCTTGTAAGCCTCGGGCGCAAACACATTGGCCATATCACAGGCCCCGAGCGCTTCGCGGCAGTACGCCAGCGCGCTGGCGGCGCCCAGGCATTCCTCGCTCGAGCGGGCCTCGATGTCGCTGCCGGGGAAGTCCTCTACGGTGCTTGGAGCGAGGCTTGGGGCCGGGAGGCCACGGCAGCGCTCTTGGAGCGAGAACCTAAGGTAGATGGCCTTTTTTGCGGGAACGACCAGATCGCACGTGGAGCGGCGGACGCCCTGCGGGAGAGTGGGCGCCAAGTGCCAGGCGATGTGGCCTTGGTCGGCTTCGACAATTGGGAAGTGATGGCGGAAGGCTGTCGCCCGCCCCTTACCACCGTGGACCCCAACCTGAGCGAGGTGGGCCGTGTAGCCGCGCGCGAGCTCCTCGCGGCGATCGACGGGGGAGCATTTGGTGGCGTCCGTGTCGTAGGCGGCAAGCTGGTCGTGCGCGAGTCGAGCGTTCCAAGGGAGTGAGGCGCGCCTGGGCTCGCTCCAACTCAGCCGGAGAACTTTGGTACCCAGACCCCGCAGGAGGGGAGCCTGGACTTCCAAGGCGAAGTAGGGACCGCGACCATCTCGAAGTTATCGGCCGCGGCCGGATCTCCTGACGCCGTGCTGCTAAATAGCAGGTAGCGGCTCAGTCGCTCCGCAATTGGTTCGGGGCGTGCCTCTCCTTGAGGGACTCGAGCGCAATGGACTGGACTGATGCAGGTCCCACGGATCCGGCGAAGGGTTCCGCGGCCGAATGGTAGGCCTCGTGGTGTGTTATGTCAAGTGGTCCTTTTCTTGCCCGGAACCCTGTAAACCTCGGTCCAGTCTGGCCGTTCCGCGAGCCGTGGCCTTGATTGGCCCAAAGTAGGAGGACATACCTAGATAAATGCGTCCTGATAGGGCTCCTGGCGAGGCCAGGCCGAGAAAGCATAGCCCCAGAAGGGCGAGTGTTAGTTGACGAGCTGGAACGAGTTATTGAAAGCAGCGACGTGTTGAGCTCGACGGCAGGTCGCACTGCAGATGGCGTTGGTGAACCCTGAGCAAGTGGGAGCGTTGCGCTGAGGACCGCCAAGAGGGTCACGCCTGGCTATTTACATCCTTGCGGAAGCCAGCAGGGCCGCCGACGTACCCGGGCGAGATCCGAGCGTCGAGGGTGACCTTTGCAATGAGGGCCGCTTAGCCGGTGGCGAGAAGGGCTGGGAACGATATGAGCGTCGCGCCCCCCGCAGCACCGTTGACGAAGCTGGCATTGACACCAGGCCGGCACGAGCGAGCACGAGTTCTTTGGCTGGGGGGTCATGGGCCCCCAAGGCTACCTGCAGCCACTGCCCGCTAATTTCAGCCTTGGGAGATGGGCTGACGCTAGGGTCGTTGGCCGTGGCCAGAGGTGCGCCGAGTGGGCAGTTCGGGCTGCTCCTCGCGCCCGGTGCTGGTGCCGGCAGCGACCAGGCTGGTCTGGTGGCGATCGATCGCACTGCGAGTTCAGCGGGCATAGCCGTCAGGCGCATGGACTTCCCGTACCGTCTGGCGGGCCGGCGAGCACCAGATCGCCCAGCCGTCCTTGTCTCGGCGGTGAAAAGTGAGGCGGCTTCGTTCGTAGCCGCAACCAACGTACGCCCGGAGCGGATGTTTGCGGGTGGCCGGTCCATGGGAGCGCGGATCTGCTCGCTAGCCGTGGCTGATGGGATGCCTTGCGCGGGACTGGTCCTTGTGAGCTACCCGCTCCACCCTCCGGGCAAGCCCGATCGTCTCCGTACTGAGCACTTCCCGAAGCTGCACCTGCCGTGCCTTTTCATCTCGGGTACGCGGGACGCTTTCGGCACTCCGGCCGAACTCGAGCACGAACTCGTGGGAGTAGCTGGGCCTGTCAGCCTGCACTGGGTCGAGGGCGGGGACCATGGCCTGCGCGGGCGTGATGAAGAGGTGGCCGACGTAGTGAAAGCCTGGCTCGTGGGGCGGCGCCAGCACGGGCGTTGGTAGTGGATTGCATACGCCAGGCGTAATCAATCCGCGCCCAACGGGTCGCTGTGGTAATCAATTATGCCCAGCGGCCGGGACCAAGGGGGCGTCGGGCATGATTGATTACACAGACTTCGCACTCTATGCCGGTTGGCTCGGTGGGATCGAACCAAACCCCGCCGGCGGGCCCGGCCTCAGTGTGCCGGCAGCGCGTTCAGTGTGCCAGCGGGGTGTTCAGCGTGCCAGCGGCGCGTTCAGCGTGCCAAAGGCTTTCTAACTGTTACCGCGCCAACCAGCGACAGCTGGCCCTCCACCTTCTCGGGGTCGCCCACCACGAGGGTCACCAAACGCCCTGGTGCAAGGTAGCGCCGTGCTGCGCCGTCGACGTCGTCTTTGGTGGCAGCGAGCAGCCCTTTCGGGTAGCTGCTCAGGTAACCGGTACCGGCGCCGAGGACGGCCAGGGAGACCATCGTGCTGGCGAGTCCCGATTGCGTGGCGACCTGGAAGCTGAAGCGGCCGAGAGCGTGGTGCCGAGCGAGCTCGAGCTCCTCGGGAGTCACGCCCGTGGCGGCAAGGTGGCCCAGTTCGTAGAGGGTTTCGACGAGGGCCGCCGCAGTAACCTCGGTGGCGACGTCCGCCCCAGTGACGAGGTACGAACCAGCCCGACCATGACGGGTAGCCGTGTAGGGCGTATAGGTGTAGCCGTTGCGCTCACGGAGATTGGCGACAATCCGGGAAGTGAACATACCGCCGGCGATGCTCTCCGCGAGCGTGGCGGCTGGCCAGTCGGGAGCAGAGAGCGAGGGGGCCGCGCCACCGAGGCGAAGGTTGCTTTGGACCGCGTTTGGCCGAGCGACGACTTCTATCGGGCCCGGCTTCGGTGCCGGCAGGGGCGCGAGGGCCGCAATGGGCTTCTTGCGGCTGTCCAGCCAGGGGCCGAGAGAGTCTTCGAGCAAGGTCTTGGCTCGTGCGGGTTGCAGGTCACCCACAAGCACAACCACGGGAGTGGACGAGGTCAGGAGGCTGCGGTGAAGATCTCGGAGCGCGCTCTCGCTGATGCGCCGGAGCGCTGCGGGGGCAGCCATCGGCGTCGCGTAAGGGTGGCCCTTGAACAGGCGGCGCCTGAGCTCCTGCCTGGCGATCACTTCGGGCTGGGCCAGGGCTATCAGGGCTTCGTCGGCTGAACGGGCCGCGTCTGCGCGGACCTCGTTCTTCGGGTAAGCCGGGACCGTCAGCATGTCGCAGACCAGGGATAGGAAAGGAGCGAGATTCGTGGCGAGGACGGAGCCCGAGATGAACAAGTGGTCGTCGTGTACGCCCGCGTCCAGGTGACCTCCCAGCCCTTCGAGGGCCTCCGCGAAGGCGGTGCGGTCGTGCCGTTCGGTGCCGGCGAAAAGGGCGGGGCAGAGAACGGTGACCGCGGCCGGGCTCGTGAGCTCCCGCTCGGGGAGTGGGAAGGCGATGCGCAGTTCTGCCAACGGCACTCCGCCGTGGCGGGCGACGAGCGCCGGGACGTCCCCGTGAAGCTCCTCCTCTGCGACGTGGGGCACCTTGGGGGCCGCCATTGGGCCTACCGGCGGCGGGCCGGAACTTGCGGGGTTTTCACGGCTGAGCAGCTGTGGCATCACTTGCCCCTTTCTGCTACGAGCTCGTAGACGGCCCGGTGCTGGCTGAGGATCCCTTCGGCCGCTCCTGTGACTTGTGCTGGCGCGACCGCTGCCAGCAAGTCCGGTAGCTCCGAGAGAAGCTCTGCACGGCCCTGGACGGTCTCGACCGAACCGACGATGTGGCAACGATGGAGGAGCGGTGCCAATCCTTTCCAGTGGGAAGATGCAAAGCTTGCCACCGCTCGCTCGAGCTCCCCTTTCCTCGGGCCTTCCGACGCGAGCGCCTCGACCTCTTCGTTGACCGCCCCAAGGAGTTTCTCCGTCGAGGCTTGCCCGGGGTGGTGGACGACAACCCTGAGCAAGGTTGGGTCGCGCACCATGAAGGCGTCGTCGCCGAAGGTGCCTATGGACGCCGACACGTCTGTCGCGTTCTTGTCTTGATGGAGCAGGCGCCGCCGAAGACGGCTTGCCTCACCGCCAGCCAGGAGCTCAGCCAGCATGAAGTAGGGGAGGAAACTTTTGAGGTCTCCTACCGGGTCGGGGGTGCGGTAGCCGATAGCGAAGGCCGGCTGGGGCACGAGCGCGCTCGCTACCCTCTGGTGCTTCTCCGACGTCAAGGCCGGTTCTGTCCAAGGCCCGTGCTTGGGACGACGGCGCCCACGGATTGCGCCGAAATGGCGTTCTGCCAAAGAGACGACCTCTTCGGTGCGGCAACCGCCGACGACGGCCAGTACGGCGTTGGCGGGGTTGTAGTAGCGCTTGTAGAAATCGCGGCCGTCCTCGACCGTCGCCTGCTCGAGGTGGCTAAAGTCCCCATAGCCGTTGTGGGCGTTCGGGTAGGTACGAAAGGCCAGTGCCGGCAAGGGGATCCAGGGGAACCCACCGTAAGGCTGGTTGAGCACGTTGCGCCTTATCTCTTCTTTCACAACGGCCACCTGGTTGCGGAGGTTCTCCTCGGTCAGGGCGAGTGCCGCCATCCTGTCCGCCTCCAGGTACAGCGCCAGTTCGAGCGCGGCGGATGGTACGGCCTCGTAGTACGCGGTCACATCGGCACGAGTGTGGCCGTTGACGATACCGCCGGCCGACTCGATCGTGCGCATGTGGCCCATCTTGTCGACGTGGGCCGACCCTTGGAACATCATGTGCTCGAAGAGGTGGGCAAAGCCGGTCCTGCCCTCGGGTTCGGAGCGGAAACCCACGTTGTAGACGACCGACACCCCCACGAGCGTCGCCGCCGGCTCGGGCACCACGACGACCCCCAGCCCGTTAGCGAGCACTGCCCTTTCGACAGGCCCAAGGCCTGCACGCGTCCTTGGCATCAGGCCGAGGTTAGCCAACCCGCGTGCTCTAGGCCATTTCGTTGCCCGGTGGGCCGGCGCCATGGTGACG
>JAJZYO010000143.1 GCA_021798075.1 Actinomycetes bacterium | reverse complement strand
CTGGCCGCAGGCGAGGAAAGCAACCGAGCCACCGGGCGGGGGGTGGAGTGGCTCGTCGCCAACCAAAACGCCGAGGGCACCTGGGACGAGCCGTGGTTCACGGGCACGGGGTTCCCGTGGGACTTCTCGCTCAACTACCACCTCTACCGCCACGTGTTCCCGCTCTCTGCCCTGGGCCGCTACCTAAAGCGGACTGGCCGACGCCATGAGTGAGGGACGCCCCCGCCTGCTCGTGCTCGCGCCCCTCGGGATCGAGGCTCTGGCCCTCGGCCCCACGCGTGCGCAGGTGGGCGCGGCCACATTGGTGGTCCGCCGGCTCGGGATGGGCCTGGCCAAAGCCGGCGCCTCGGCCCGGCGCCTGGCGGGGGAAGCCGGGCAGGCCGACGCAGTCGTAGTGGCGGGCTTGGGCGGTGGCCTCGCCCCCGGGCTCAGTCCTGGGGACATCGTCGTGGCGGACCGCCTGGTCGACGCGGAAGGCAAGGAGGTGGCCCTCCTCGCTTCGGCGCCGCTGCTGGCCGGCGAACTGCGCCGGGCCGGCCTCCCGGCGCGCACAGGGACGGTGGCCAGCGCCGACCACATCGTCACCGGGAGAGAACGTAGCCGGCTGGCCGGGCTCGGCGCCCTCGCGGTCGACATGGAGTCCACGGTGGTGGCCCCCGAGATCATGGGTAAAAAGCGGCCCTTTGCCGTCCTGCGGGCCATATCCGACACGGCCGAGGTCGAACTGTTCTCTCCCGCTGGCCTCGCCGGCATTTGGAAGGCGCTCCGCACCCTACGTGCCTCACGGCCCACCCTCGCCTGCTGGGCTGCGGCATCCGGGGCGCGAGAAGTCCTCTTGGCGGAACCGCGTTCGTTCTGCGCTGGCGTGGAGCGGGCGATCGACACGGTCGAGCGGGCGATCGAGCGTTACGGTGCGCCCGTCTACGTACGCCGCCAGATCGTGCACAATTCCCACGTGGTCTCGGCCCTCGAGGCCGCGGGCGCAGTATTCGTCGAGGAACTGAGCGAAGTGCCCGACGGTGCGACGGTGGTCTTCTCCGCCCACGGGGTGGGCACGGCCGTGCGCGAGGAAGCAGAGCGACGCGCCATGTCCGTCATCGACGCCACGTGCCCCCTGGTGAGCAAAGTCCACACGGAGGCCCGCCGTTTCGCCTCCGCAGGTCGCCAGGTCGTGCTGGTCGGCCACGCCGGCCACGACGAAGTAGAGGGCACGCTCGGCTCGGTCCCGGGGTCGGTGCTCGTGAGCACGCCGGCAGACGTCGAGGCGCTCGAACTCGACCGCTCCGCACCGACCGCGGTCGTCACCCAGACGACCCTCGCCACAGACGAGGTGAAAGTCGTCCTCGACGCCCTGGAGGGGGGCTTTACCGACCTCGCCAAGCCGTCCGCGTCGGATATCTGCTACGCGAGCCAAAACCGCCAGGAAGCGGTGCGCGCCCTCGCCCCGGATTGCGACCTCGTGATCGTGGTCGGCTCGGCCAACTCCTCCAACTCCAACCGCCTCGCCGAGGTCGCGAGGCGCTGCGGGAGTGATGCCCACCTGGTGGAGGACAGTTCCGAAGTCCGCTTGACCTGGCTCGCGGGCAAAAGGCGCATCGGCATCACGGCCGGCGCGAGCGCCCCCGACCAGCTCGTCTCGGAACTCGTGGCGTGCTTGTCGGGGCTCGGCCCAACAGAGGTCAGCGCGCGCGTGGGCGCCAACGAGCACGTAAATTTCCCCCTACCATTGGAGGTACGATGACATGGGCGTAGATCTGCGCCAGAGTATGCGGGTAGGCACTTACATTGCCCGCCAAAAGCTGGCCAAGCGGGACAAGTTCCCCTTGATAGTCGAGCTCGAACCTCTCTTTGCCTGCAACCTGGAATGCAACGGCTGTGGCAAGATCCAGTACCCCACCGAGATTTTGAGAAAGCGGCTCTCGGTCGACCAGGCGGTGGCGGCCATCGAGGAGAGCGGCGCCCCCATGGTCTCGATCGCCGGCGGTGAGCCGCTCCTGCACCCCGAGATCGAAAAGATGACCGAAGCGCTCCTAGACCGCAAGCGCTTTGTCTACCTCTGCACCAACGCCATCCTGCTCCAGCGCAAGCTCGACCGCTTCCAACCACACCCGGCCTTTGCCTGGGTGGTCCACATAGACGGCCTGCGCGAACGCCACGACTCCTCGGTTTCTCGCGAAGGCGTGTTCGACAAGGCGGTGGCCGCCATAAAGGAAGCAAAGGCGAGGGGTTTCCGGGTGATGACGAACACCACGTTTTTCAACACAGACTCGCCGAAGACCATACGCGAGGTGCTCGACTTCCTGAACGACGAGCTCGGGGTGGACAAGATGATGCTGTCCCCCGGCTACGCCTACGAGAAGGCGCCCGACCAGGTCCACTTCCTCGCGGTCGACCAGTCCCGGAAGGTGTTCCAAGAAGCCTTCGCTGGCAAGCGCAAGCATTGGCGTTTCAACCACAGCCCGCTCTTCCTCGACTTCTTGGAGGGCAAGGTCGAGTTCGAGTGCACGCCCTGGGGCATCCCCTCCTACAGCGTGTTCGGCTGGCAGCGGCCCTGCTACCTCTTGGCAGACGGCTACACCGAGACGTACAAGGAGCTGATCGAGACCACTGACTGGTCCAAGTACGGTCGGGGCCGAGACCCCCGGTGCCGCAATTGCATGGCTCACTGCGGCTATGAGCCGAGCGCCGTGCTCGCCACCACCGGCAGCGTGCGGGAGTCGCTGCGGGCCCTCGTGAGCAGTGGCTGACGAGGGCAACGGGGCTGACAGGTGCTCGCTCTCCGTGTGCTCGTGACCGGTGCCTCGAGCGGCATCGGCGCGGCAGTGAGCGTCCTGCTCGCATCACGGGGTTGCCGCGTGGTCGGCTCGGGGAGGCGCGCCGAGGGCCTCACGGTCGCACCTGACGGCAGCCTCGAGGCGGCCGTCGTGGCCGACCTCACCGAGCCCGGCTCAGCAGCAGGAGTGGTCGAAAAAGCGGTGGCGACCCTGGGCGGCCTCGACGTGGTGGTCTCGTGCGCCGGCGCCGGCTGGGAGGGGGCCTTCACCACGATGCCCCCGGCCGAGATCGACAACCTGCTGGACATCAACCTGCGTGCCCCGCTCCACCTCGCCCATGCCGCGGCTCCCCACCTGCTCGCTTCGGGAGGCCAACTCGTCCTCGTGGGCTCGATCGCCGGCCTGGTGGGCGTGCCCAAGGAGGTCGCCTACGGCACCGCCAAGGCGGGCCTGCGGGGCCTCGCCGACGGCCTGCGCATCGAATGGTCCAGCCAGGGCAACCCAAGCGCTTCCTCGTCAGCCCGCCCAACCGTCACCCTGGTGAGCCCGGGAGCGGTGGCTACCCCGTTTTTCAGCCGGCGCAACAGGCCCTACAGCCACTCCTGGCCGCACCCCATGCCCGTGACCAAGGTGGCCCGGCGGATCGTGCGAGCCATCGACCGGCGCCAAGAGGACGTGGTCGTGCCGGCGTGGCTCGGCCTCGCCGTCCGCCTGAACGGCGGTCTCCCCGGGCTCTACCGGGCTCTCGCCACCTTCCCCTGGCACATACAGCGCCTCCCCTCCGGCTGAACACGCGCTTCGGCTTCCCGACGCCCCGTGAAGCCGAAGGCTCGGCTCGGCTAGTAGATGCGGACGAGGCGGAGAGTGTCGGTCACCGGCGCGGCGGGGTCGTGGAGCGAGCCGGCGAGGACGACGACGACGTCGCCGGGCTTGACGTAGCCGGCACTGCGAGCTGTCTCGACGCCGCTGTCGACCGCCTCGTCGGTGCTCTTTGCCTCGGGAACGAGCACGGTGTCAATTCCCCAGCTGGTCGTGAGCTGGCGGGCGGTGAAGCTGAACGGCGTGGCCGCAACGATCGGGCACGCCGGCCGGTACCTGGCGATCGCCCGCGCAGTAGCGCCAGTATTGGTGCAGGCGATGATCACCGAGGCCTTCTCCTCGACCGAGGCGCGCCAGGCGGCCGCCCCGATCGCCGCCGTGATCTTGGCGCCGGCCGCGCCTTCCGCGGCGAAGTGCTGCGCCGGGAGGTTGCGGCCCCACTGGTAGCTGTCGAAGTCGAGGTCGGCTCGACGAGCGATCCTCGCCATCGTCGCTACCGCGTTGACGGGGTCGACGCCAATTGCCGACTCTCCGGACAGCATCACGGCACTGGTGCCGTCGAACACGGCATTGGCCACGTCGGTGACCTCGGCCCGGGTCGGCACGGGCGAACTGACCATGGACTCGAGCATCTGGGTCGCCGTTATCACCGGCCGTCCCCAAGCGATACAAGAACGTATGAGCGCTTTTTGGATGTGAGGGACTTCCTCGAAGGGCACGCGCACCCCGAGGTCACCCCGGGCGACCATGACCGTGTCCGCCACCCGCAAGATGTTGTCCATGTCGCCCACTGCCTCGGGCGTCTCCATCTTGGCGCACACGAGGACGTTCCCGCCCACCATCGCCTTCACCGTCTCCAAGTCGGCGGCCGTGCGGACAAACGAGACTGCGACGCTCTCGATCCCTTCTCCGAGAAGGACCTCGAGGCGCTCGATGTCTTCGGGCGTCGGCGTCTTGAGCGCCAACCTCGATGCCGGCGCCGTAACCCCGGGCCGCCCCTGGACCTTGCCGCCCGAGAGCACCCTGGACACCATCGAATAGCCGTCCCGCCTCTCAGCCACCATGGAGACGCCACCGTCGCCGAGGGCGATCCGGTCGCCTTCTTGAAGTGACTCCACGAGCTCAGGCACGGACACGCCGATCTTGTCCTCGTTGCTGTTGGGGGCGAGGCCCTGGGGGCATATCAGTACCTCGCTCCCGGGTGTCAAAGTGACCCCACCCTCGGGGAACGGCGTGGTGCGTATCTTGGGCCCAGGTAGGTCGACAAGCACGCCCACGTCGGGAGCGGCCTCGCGGACCCGGCGGAGCCTGGCCACGGCCTCGTCGATCGAACCGTGGGCGAGCGGGAGGCGCGCCACGTCCATCCCCGCCTCTTGCATGGCCGATAGCACGGCCGGAGAGTCCGAAGCGGGGCCGATGGTGGCCACAACACGGGTCCGGCGGCCACCGTCGGACAGGTAGCGGTGCGCTGGGTTGGGTTTCTCTCTCGACGGGATGTTCGGGCGCACGCTGGCTACTCTCGCACGGGGGGCAACGGTGTCATGGGCGCTCTCAGCACCGAGGTCTGCGGGTTGGGCGTTGGTCACCCCTCCAGCATGGCCGATCGAGGGCGGCCAGTTACATTCAGGCCGCCGCCGCACTAGTCCGCGCCGGCTCGCCCCCGGTAAGACGCAGCCACGGCGGGGTGGACCACTTCGTGGTCGCGCACGTTCACCCCTTTGGCGAACCCCGGGTCCCGTCGGCAGTACTCGTCGAGACCCAGGTCCGCGAGCCGGTGCAGGTAGGGCAGGGTGGCATTGGTTAGGGCCCGAGTGGAGGTCACCGGCACCGCGCCCGGCATGTTGGCCACGCAGTAGTGGACGACGCCGTCGACGACGAAGGTTGGTTGTTCGTGGGTGGTGGGGCGAGACGTTTCGGCACACCCCCCCTGGTCGATGGCGACATCGACGATGACCGAGCGAGGCGGCATGAAAGAGAGCATCGAGCGCTTGATGAGCTTGGGCGCCGCAGCCCCGTGCACGAGCACCGCGCCCACCACGGCGTCGTTGGAGGTGAGCTGCTCGACCACGCTGTGCGCGTCCGACATCAGGCACCGGACCGAGCCCTCGAAACGGTCGTCGAGGTAGCGCAGCCGCTCGTCGGAACGCTCGAGCACGGTCACATCAGCGCCCAACCCCCTCGCCACCCGAGCGGCGTAGACGCCGACCACCCCCCCG
>JAJZYO010000142.1 GCA_021798075.1 Actinomycetes bacterium | reverse complement strand
TTGAGCCAGGCAGAGGCGTACACCAGGTAGGCGAAGCTGACCGAGTGGCTCTCGGGGAAGCCGAAATTGGCGAACGCCGCCATCTGCTCCCATATCCTGTCCGCCACCGCCCCGGTCGCGCCCCGCTCGGCCATGCCGGCGTAAAAACGGTCCCGCAGGCGCCCCATGCGCTCGGCGCTGCGCTTGGAACCCATGGCCTGGCGGAGCTGATCGGCCTCGGCGGGGGAAAAGCCGGCGATGTCTATGGCCATTTGCATGAGCTGCTCCTGGAAAAGCGGGACCCCCAGGGTCCTTTCCAAGCAGGGTTGCAGGAGCGGGTGGAGGTAGGTGACTTCCTCGGTCTTGTTGCGCCGGCGCAGGTAAGGGTGGACCGAGCGGCCCTGGATAGGGCCGGGCCGGATCAGGGCCACTTCGACCACGAGGTCATAGAAAGTGCGCGGGCGCAAGCGGGGCAGGGTGGCCATCTGCGCCCTGCTCTCGACCTGGAACACCCCGACCGAACCAGCCCTGCACAACATCTCGTAGACCTCGGGCTCCTGGGGCAGGACGGCCAGGTCGACCTCGGTACCGTAAAAGGCCTTTATGTGATCGACAGTGGCGTGCAAGGCGGAGAGCATCCCCAAGCCGAGCATGTCGAACTTTACGAGCCCCACCCTCGCACAGTCCTCCTTGTCCCACTGGAGGACGCTGCGCTCGGCCATGCGCGCCCACTCGACCGGGCAGACCTCCGAAACCGGGCGGTCGCATATGACCATCCCGCCCGAGTGGATGCCGAGGTGGCGAGGGAAGTCGAGCACCTGGCGGGCGAGTTCGAGCACGGGCCCCGGCGTGCCGGCGCCGGCGGGTTGCACACTGGGGCGAGCCGCGCCACCGCCGGCGGGGGCCTGAGGCACCGCGCCACCGCCACCCTGCCCGCCGGCGCCGGCCGGCGCCGGTAGCCCTCCCCACGCGTCGACCGACTTGGCCCAGGCGTCGACCTGGCCCTGCGAGGCGCCGAGGGCCTTGCCCATGTCCCGCACGGCCGAACGGGCCCGGTAGGTGATCACATTGGCCACCTGCGCAGCCTGGGTGCGGCCGTAGCGGCGGTAGACGTACTGGATCGCCTCTTCCCGCCTGTCGCTTTCGATGTCTACGTCGATGTCGGGCGGCCCGTCGCGCTCGGGCGACAGGAACCGCTCGAAAAGCAGGCCGAGCCCGACCGCGTCCGCCTTGGTTATGCCGAGCGCGTAGCAGACGGCCGAATTGGCCGCCGACCCCCGGCCCTGGCAGTAGATGCCGGCCTCGTTGCAAAAACGCACGATGTCCCAGACGATCAAGAAATAGCCGGCGAAGCCGAGGCTCTCGATCATGTCGAGCTCGTAGTCGATCTGGGTGTAGGCGCGGGGGTGGCTCGGCGCGGACCTCGGGCCGTAGCGGCGCCGGGCACCTTGCTCGGTCAGCTCCCTGAGCCAGGTCATCTCGGTGTGGCCCGCAGGGACTGGGAAAGGGGGCAGCCGGGGGGCGACCAGCTTCAAGTCGAAGGCACAGGCCAGGCCCAGCTCGGCGGCGCGCTCCACTGCTCCGGGGTAGCGCGCGAAGCGGCGGGCCTGCTCCGCCCCGCTCCGCAGGTGGGCGCTGGCGGCGGCCGGCAACCAGCCGTCTATCTCGTCGAGGCTGCGCCGGCCCCGCACCGCGGCCAGGGCGGTGGCGAGGCGCCAGCGCGCCGGGTGGTGGTAGTGGACGTTGTTGGTGGCCACCACGTCGGCACCGGCCCGGCAGGCCAGCTCCACCAGGGCGTCGTTGCGCGCCGTCGCCAAGGGCTCCCCGTGGTCCCAGATCTCGACCACGACGTTTTCCCGCCCGAAATAGCGCTGCAAGCGGAGCAGTTCCGAACGGGCGGCCGCGGGGCCGGCGGCGGCCAGGGCAGAGACGACCGGCCCTTTGCGGCAGCCCGTGAGCACCAACCAGTCCTTGGCCGCTCCGGCACCCTCGCCGGCCGGCGTGGGCAGCGAGACGTCCTCCGACGCTCGCTTACCCGCCCGGGCCCCCAAGCCCGGGCTCCTCCCCGACGCGGGGGCCCCCACGGCACTTTCTTGCCCGTCTGGGGCCCAAACCCCAGGCTCCTCCGGCGAGCGGGGCCCCCACCCCCACCGCCGGCCGTTGCCTGGGGCCGTCATGGAGACATTGGATAGGTCCGGCTCGGCGCCGGCACCGACGGCAGCGAGGAGGTCGAGGCCCAAAAGCGGCCTCCCCTTTTCCCTGCCCAGGAGATGGGCCGCCGTGAGGGCTTTGCAGAGGCGGGCGTAGCCGGCCGGGCTCCTCGCCAGCACGACCAGGTGGGTGCCCTCGGGGTCGGCCACGCCGGCCTGGGCCCGGGTGAGCCCCAGGGTCACCTCGGCCCCGAACACCGTGGGCAAGCCGGCAGATCGGGCCGCCTCCGCGAAGCGCACCACCCCGTACACCCCGTCGTGGTCGGTGAGGGCGAGCGTTTCGAGGCCAACCCGAGCCGCCTCCTCTACCAGCTCCTCTGGGTGAGAGGCTCCGTCCAAGAAGCTGAAGTTGGAATGGCAGTGCAGCTCGGCGTACGGGGTCTCTCCACCCACCCTGGTCAGTATAGGAACGCATGTTCGCTACCGGCAGGCGGAAGCGCTGGGTGCCAGCGCCACCGGCCCGAGCGGGCAGTGCGGCGCCAGCGCCATGTCCCAGGCCTCGGCCATCACGGCGATCCGGCGCGCCTCGGAGATCCCGCCGGCGTGGCTCGGGTCCGGCTGCGCCACCGCGATCCCGGTCGAGAGGACGTCCCTGAAATCCCAGCGAGAAAAGAGGCGTTCCCCTGTCGCGAGCGGGATGCTGGTGGACTCGACGAGCGTGCGCAAGTCGCGGGAGAACTCGGGGCGCACCGCCTCCTCCACGAAGAGCGGGTGGTACGGCTCGAGCGCCTGCAACGCCCGCCGGGCCATCCCCTTCGACATCCTGCCGTGGAAGTCGACGACCACGTCGCGCTCCTCCCCGATGGCGTTGCGCACGGCCTCCACCCGCCGAGCTATCTCCCGGGTGGCAGCAGGCGGGCCGAGCGCCTCGAGTTGCGCCGACCCGTTCATCTTGACGGCGCTGAAGCCGGCTTCCACCTGGGCGGACGCCTCTTCGGCCACATGGGCTGGCTCGTCCCCGCCGATCCAGGCGTAAACCCTGGCCGACTCGCGCACCGGCCCACCGAGCAACTCGTGGACCGGCACGCCACGGGCCTTGCCGGCGATGTCCCACAGGGCCTGGTCGAGGCCGGCGACCGCGCTCGAAAGCACCGGGCCGCCTCGGTAAAAACCGCCTTTGGTAAGCACCTGCCAGTGGTGCTCGATGCGCAGCGGGTCCTCCCCCACCAAGTATCGTGCCAGCTCGCCGACGGCCGCCACCACCGTTTCGGCTCGGCCCTCCAATGTCGGCTCCCCCCACCCGACGATGCCCTCGTCGGTACCTACACGACGGGGAGCTCGTGGGGTCGGTGCCGCCGGAGAGCGTGACGACCTTCGTGGTGCATCGCTGAGCGCGTGGGCTCTGCGCTGGCGCAGAGCCCACCGGCCGGCGGCACGGCGCATCGTCAACAGCTTCCCCGCCAGCGCAGTCAGGTGGTGCTGACGGCCAGTCGGTGGGGCTATTGCATCGTCCAACACGACCACGGCATATAAAGCGTGGGCATGTCAGGTTGGCCGGGGCCGGCGCTCCATGCTCGGTGCTGATCCGTCAACCGAGTCGCCCGGCGTGTACTGCGAGAGGCCGCCGCTCAGTTTCTCGATCCCTTGGGCGACCGTCCCGTCGAGGACCTCGGCCGCTTCCTCCGCCTTTCCGGCCTCGAGCATCCAGCGCACCGCCGCGACCTGCTGGACGATCGAGTCGCTCACCGTGAGCGCAGCATGTTGTGCTTCGCAGATCGCCTCCAAATGCCTGCTGCGCTCGGCGTGCACGCGGACGAGTTCCTCTAGGCGCGCTGCCAGGTAGCCGACCAGGGCCATGGAGAGCACGGGGGCTGACCACCCGGTCAGGTCGAGGTCCCCCCGCCCGTGGACGAGGGCCAACACGATGAAGCCCAGGCAGCCGAGCGCTGCGGTACCGGCCGCTCCCCGCCGCCCGAAGCGCAGCGCTCCGAGCGTGATCGGCACGACGTACAGCAGTGCGGCCGCCTGGCCACTGCGGTCGATGAACCAGCGCAGCACGGTCACGCCGGCAAAGAGGCCCGCGACCATTACGAGCGACACAGGGACCGATGCCCACGCCTCGCGCGCCCATGTGGCGATGGCCCACCTCCCCTCGGCTGGCACTGTCTTCTCGTTCACTTGCCCGTCTACCCCAAACTCCACCTCGTTCGTGTTCCTAAAAGTCTGTGCGCCCTGGGCCGCGTCACGCTAGGGACCTTGGTCCTTCGCCTCTCGCAAGAAGTCCCGCGCTCAGGCGCCTTGTGGCCTGGCAGCGGGGAGCCCTGTCATGTCTCGGGTGCATGTCTCGGGGCACCCCCGGTGACGTCGTCGAGCGCGAGGAACGGCGAGACCGCCACGGCCTTGGGCGTCCTGCGGTGCCGGTTCCAGCTAGATTGCCGCAATCAGGCGCTCTTGCGGACGAGGTGCAGCAAGACGTCGATCGTGCCGGTGCTACCCACGCGGGTGATGGCGAAACTAGGGTTGGGGATACCCCAGAGACCGAAGCGGATCGTGAGCGCACCATTGGCCTCTATGCCGTTGCCGTAGCGCTCTGCTCGCAGCGGGAACTTCACGGTCCGCGATTTCCCCCGGAGGGTGAGCTTGCCCAAGGCAACAAGGTCGATGATGTGCTGCTTGCTCGGCACCTTTTTGAGGTCAATGGCCTTGACCAAGGTGAAGTAGCCCTTGGGGTAGTTCGCCGTGTCCATGATCCAACCGGAAAACTGCGAGTCTCGACCGGCCACACCGCTACGGACGGACGCCATGTCCACACTGAAGTGCGCTGATGTCACCGTAGCACCCTCGATCGTCAAGCTCCCCTGTACCTTCGAGGTCGTCCCGACCGCAATGTGGCGCTGGCCGAACAAGATCTCGGCCACCCGGTACTGGACCTCGGAGGGCGACGTCACGGTCCAGGTCCCGTTGACAGGCCCGACCGTCCTACCCGGGCCAACGGGTAGGGCCAAGCGCTTGGGTGCCGGCCCTTCGATACGGAAGAAGATGGCCGGGCCCGCCACGACTACGAACGCCAATGCCGCCAACCCGGTGGACAGCCCGATCATGACCCGCTTGCGCCGCTGCCCGCGTCTCGACCCCTGATGCTCCGGCTCAAAGGTGTCGGGCCACCGCGATGCAGCCTCGTCGACGTCGATCTCCATGCCCGTCATTGTCCGCGACCCCGGCCCCAGCTGGCTCCGGGATGACCTTGCCGCCAGTGGCCGCGGCGTCAATTCATCGTAGCCTAAGCCCTGATGAGAAAGTTGGCATCTTCTCGGGTCAGACCCTCGGGTCGGGGTTGCGCTCCCGCTGGCCATTGGGCGATCAGCGAGTAGCGGTCGCCTCTGATGAGGCTCCTGCGCCATTCGATGGGGGTGTCCCCGACGAGGGCCAGCCGTTCGATCGAGAAGGCGGCAACCTTGGACGGCAGCCGCAACAGCTTGCGTTCAGTGGGCTCCGGCACAACGGGCCTGATGCGTTCCCAGCCTCCGGTGATGCGCTGGGCGCAGTGGGTGGCGAGAAGGTCGTAGAGCCCTCCGGAGGAGAGGTCGGCGTGGAGCAGTGCCCTGGCCTGGTCGGCCGGGAGCCAGGACCGGTCCCAGGCGATCGGCTCGGCCCCAGCGAAGCGGAGCCGCTCGATGAACACGATCCCGGCACCGGCACCCACGCCGAGCTGCGTGGC
>JAJZYO010000141.1 GCA_021798075.1 Actinomycetes bacterium | reverse complement strand
GGCGCCCATCGGGCCGCGGCGCCCATCGGGCCGCGGCGCCCATCGGGCCGCGGCGCCCATCGGGCCGCGGCGCCCATCGGGCCGCGGCGCCCATCGGGCCTCCCGTCCATGGGGCCAGCGGCCATCGGGCCAATGGCGGCGAGCACTATCCTTTAGCAGGTGGAGATGGACTTGCTGCAGGGGCCCGAGCGCGCGTCCGGCTCAGCGGAAGCCGCTGCCTTGGAAGTGAGGCGGGTTTCCAAGGCCTTCGTCGGGCGAGCAGGACAAGCCACTCTCGCGCTTCGCGACGTGGACCTAAGCGTAGAGAGAGGGACCTTCGTCTCCCTGATCGGGCCGTCGGGCTGCGGTAAGTCGACCCTGCTCCGGATCTTCGGTGGCCTCGAGCAACCAAGCAGCGGCGAGATGCGCTCGGCTACCGAGCAGCAGCGCGGGGGCTTGCCATCGGTCGCATTTGTGTTCCAGGACTATGCGCTCTTCCCCTGGTTGAGCGTGGTCGACAACGTCGCCTTCGGCCTCCGCATGGCCGGGGTGGGCAAGCGCGAGCGCCGCGACCGGGCCAGGACGTGGCTGGCAAGGATGGGGCTCGCGGGTTTCGAGCGCTCGTACCCCGAGCAGCTGTCGGGGGGTATGCGCCAGCGCCTTTCGCTCGCCCGCGCCTTTGTTACCGACCCCGACGTGCTCCTCATGGACGAGCCAATGGCCGCCCTGGATGCCCAGACCCGCCTTCTCCTCCAAGAGGACCTGCTCAAGTTGTGGGAAGAGACGAGGAAGACCGTCGTATTGGTCACGCACTCCCTCGATGAGGCGCTCCTCCTTGGCGACCGCGTCGTCGTTATGACTGCGCGCCCCGGCAGAATCAAGCTCGACCTCCCCGTCCCGCTCCCACGCCCACGCACCACAAGCTCCGCCACCGGGGTCGCATTCTCACGCATGAAGGCTGACTTGTGGGCCGCACTGCGCGACGAGGTGGAAAGGTCGCTCGAGCACTCATGACCCCGCTAGGGACGACCGAGGCAATCGAAGGGACCGAAGGGGACGGCGCTGTCGTCGCTGCCGTCGCCCTGCTTCGCTCGGCGGAGCGCCGAAAGCGCCGCATCGACCTCTCCCTGGCAGTCGCGACACCCTTAAGCCTCCTCGCCCTCTGGCAGGTTGCGGCCGACCTTCACTGGGTCGACCCGCGTATCTTCACCCCGCCGCTACAGATAGCCCGCTCCGCCGGCCAGCTCATCTCTTCGGGAACGCTCCCGAGCGACCTGGTCGCTACGCTGGCGCGGCTCGCGGTGGGCTTTGCCATCGGTGCCGCTGGTGGGACGGCCGTCGGCTTGCTCCTCGGCGTCGTAAGACCGCTTCGTGCTGCCCTCTCTCCCCTCTTCACGGCGCTCTACGCGATCCCCCAAATCGCCTTACTGCCGCTCTTGCTGGTGATCTTCGGAATCGGCGAGACCGCCAAGGTGCTCACGGTCGTAGCAGTGACCTTCTTTGTCCTGGAGATCAATGCACTCTCAGCGGTCAGGCATTTCGACCCGCGCTTGGTCGAAGCCGGGAGAGCTTACGGCGCCACTCGCGCGAAGATGTTCCTGCACGTGCTGCTACCGGGGTCCTTGCCAGCGATCTTCACAGGCCTTCGGGTGGCGATCGCTCTCGGCCTCGTAGTCATTACCGCCACTGAGTTCGTCGCCTCCAACAACGGGCTCGGTTTTTTGGTCTGGAACTCCTGGCAGCTCTTCGAGCCCGACCAGATGTACGTGGGGATGGCGACGATAGCGCTCTTGGGCGTCGCCCTGACTGGCGTCATCGTAGCCATGGAGCGTGTCGCCGTCCCCTGGGCCCACCGCCGGCACCGCTGAGCGGGCTCGCGCTAAGCTCCAACCCCACAAGCAGCCAACCGGCACGGGAGGGGACGTGGGCACACCAGCCAGCGTGTCGCGCCGGCCGATCAACTCGGAGGAACATCTGATGAGCCCTGTCACTGAACTTGCCCAACAAACCGGCAAAGCGCGCAAAAGCTGGCGCCGCTTGGCGCCTCGGGCCTCTGCCGCGGCAGCGTTCGCCAGCGTCTTGGTCGTAGGTGCCCAAGCCCCCGTCTTCGCCAGCCCGGTCCTCGCCAATCAGGCGAAGGCAGGGGTTGCCAGCAAAAAGGGCAAGGCGCTGTCGACCGTGACCGTTGCGTACGTCCCCCTTCCCCTCTTCGAGCCCATCTTCATAGCCATGCACAACGGCTACTTCGCCCAGCGAGGGATCTCGGTAAAGCTCACAGTCGTTGCCTCTGGCCAGAGCGCCACCGTGCTGGCCGCAACCAACAAGGTACAAGTGGTGCTCGGGGGCTTCTCCGCGGGACTGTTCAACGCCGTGCACCAAGGGCTTGATTTCAAGGTGGTCGGCTCGATGGCAGAGGAGGCCCCCGGCACCCCTGCGAACGGCCTTGTCGTTTCCAAGTCGCTCAAGGCCTCGGGCAAAGTGACAAACCCTGGCGAGTTGAAGGGCATGAAGATCGGCGTCGACGGCGGCGCCGGCTCAACGGGCGCGTACCTAACGGCCATAGCGCTCGCCCCCTACCACGTGAAGTTGAGCCAGGTGACCCTCGTCAACTTGAACTTCCCGGAGATGCAAAATGCACTGAAAACTGGGGCAGTCGCGGCGGCGTACATGTCGACCCCGTTTTTGGGGGCTGCCCTCTTGTCGGGTGCGGGGGCGCTGCTTTCGGGCGCACCGGTCGGAGTTGCGGCCACGGGCATCATCTATGGCGGGACCTTTGCCCGTTCGCCCGAAGCCCAGCCGTTTTTCGATGCCCTCGCCGAAGGTGCCAAACAGCTGAAGGGTGCTGCAGCAAATTCTCACGCCAACCTTGCCATTGTCGCCAAGGCAACGGGTGAGAGCCTCTCGCTCCTAGAGTCCGAACCACGAAACGTCTTCAGCCCCAACCTGGCGCCGCCGGTGGCGACCCTGTCGCACATGCAGGACGTGTTCCTCTCTGCTGGCGACCTGAGCTACAGCTCTGCCATCCCGACCTCTAAGTACGTGGACACGACCTTCTCTAAGAAGGCCGGCTGACGGCGCGCTAGGGCGGCGCGCCGTCCCGGCACTAGAGCGCCTTACATTTCAACGACTAAGGGCTCGCCAATCCTGTTGCCCGCGTCAACGTGCTCACCCGCCGCGCTCAAGTCGGCCGCCGGGGCCGGGCGGTTGGCGAGCACGACGCGGGGCACGAGGCTGCCGAGGGCTGCGGCAACCACGCAAAGCCCAGCCCCGACCAGGTAGACCCGGTCGTAACCCAAGGTGAGCGCACGGTCACGCAGGGCGCGGGAGAGGGGGCTGGCACCGGCGAGCAACTGGTTGGCGCGAGAAGCCGCAAGAGTTGCCATGATGGCGAGGCCGATCGCCCCTCCGACAAAGCGAGACGTGTTGACGATGCCGGAGGCGAGCCCCTGATCGCGCGGCGCCACCCCGGAAGTGGCGGCAAGCGTCATGGGCACGAAACAGGCCCCCATGCCGATGCCAATCAAGAGGAACGGCCCGAGGATGTCGGCAAAGTAGCCCGACCCCGGACGGAGCTGTGCGATCCAGACGAGGCCACCAGCGGCGACCAAGGGCCCGATGCCCAGGATCCGCCTCGGCCCGGTCCGCCGGACGATACGGGCAACACTTAGCGAGGTCGCCATCGTGATCAGTGCCTGGGGTAGGAAGGAGACCCCGGCCCTGAGGGCGCCATAGCCGTTCACCTGCTGGAGGTAGAGCGACTGGAAGAAAAACGCCCCGAACAATACTGCCCCCACCATTGCAGCCACTCCGTTGGCGGCCGACAGGGAGCGGTTGGCAAAGATCCGGAGCGGCATGAGCGGGTTCGACGCAAAGCGTGCCTCCACCGCCACGAACGTGGCGAGCAGGACGGCCGCCGCCAGCAAAACTCCGATGGTCCGCGCCGACCCCCAAGGGTAGGTGTCGGTGCTGACTATCCCATAGGCGAGCACGGTAACTCCCGTGGTCCCGGTCAGGGTCCCGACCAAGTCGAGGTCGCGGACCCTCACGGTGCCGCGGCCGGCAGCGGGTCGCAAGGCTTGGCTGGCGAGCACTAAGAGCGCGATACCGATCGGCACGTTGACGAAGAGGACCGCACGCCAGCTCACGAGCTGGGTAAGCACACCGCCCAAGAGGACGCCTGCCGCGGCCCCGCTAGCTGCAGTTGCCGACCAAGCCCCTAGCGCCCTGGCGCGGGCCTGCGCGTCGGTGTAGGTGGTGGTGAGGAGGCTGAGGGTGGCTGGGGCAAGTACGGCACCACCGAGGCCCTGTAAGGCTCGTGCTGCGATGAGCTCGGTGCCGCTCTGGGCGACCCCGCCTACCAGGCTCGCAAGGGTGAAAAGAACAAGGCCTGACAGGAAAACCCGCTTGCGGCCAAGCAGGTCAGCGGCCCTACCGCCCCAGAGGAGGAAGCCGGCGAAGGTAAGCGCGTAAGCGTTTACGACCCACTGCTGGCCGTCAACAGAGAGCCCCAGGCTGTGGCGCATGGAAGGAAGTGCAATGTTGACAATAGAGAAGTCGAGGACGACCATGAACTGGGCCACGCAACAGACAACAAGCACAACCCAATCGGGGAGGTATCGAGTACGGGTCATGCACCGACGATACCGGATTGCTTTACTTAGGTGAACGAAAATTTTTGGTGAACTTCAGTAACTGGGCTTACGCAGGACCTTCGCCCGCGCGACCACCGGCGGCGGCCTCGGCCAGCTTGGCCATCAGGTCCCGGAGTTGGCGCTGCTCGTCAGCGCTCAAGGCCTTGAAGGCCGCGGGCGGATCCCACAGGATGTCTTCGGCCCGCTTCGCCACGACAAGGCCCTCAGAAGTGGGCACCACTACCTTCACTCGACGGTCTCTCGGGTGAGCTTGGCGCTCCACGAGGCCCCGCTGCTCCAGGCTGTCCACGACGCTCGTGACATAGGAAGCCTCGCAGCCCATCGAGAGGGCGAGGTCGTTCATGCTGGCCCCTTCGTGGCCCGTAGCGCGGAAGAGGGCCTTCAAGTGACCGAACGGCATGCCAAGCTCGGCACTCAGGTCGCGCTTTCGCTGCTCGTTGTCGTGCATGACCAACGAGTGCATGGCCTTCCAGGCCTGCGACGAGGGGTCCTTTTCCTTCACTGAGATTAATAGTACAGCGCCCGAACAGGTTGGCGCAGGTACCGGCGACGCACGCCACGCCCTATCCTCGGACTCGTGGGACACCGCTCACAACAAGGAGCCCCAGGCCACCAGTTCCCCAAGAACGTCGCCAATGGCGACCGGCCCTTAAGAGACCGGCCCTCAGGAGACCGGCCCTCAGGAGACCGGCCCTCAGGAGACCGGCCCTCTCGGGACGGGGCCAGGGTCTGCTCGCGCCTCGCCCCCTTTGGCACGACGATCTTCGCCGAGATGTCGGCGCTCGCACTGAAGACGGGGTCCGTGAACCTCGGCCAGGGGTTCCCCGACGGGCCTGGCCCAGAGCTCCTCCGCAACGTGGCGATGGCGGCGATCCACGAAGGCGACAACCAATACCCACCCGGCATCGGGGTCCCCGAGCTGCTCGAAGCCGTTGCCGCGCACCAGCAGAGCGAGTACGGCCTGATCTACGACCCCGGTACTGAGGTGCTCGCGACCGCCGGCGCAACCGAGGCCGTGGCGTCCGCGCTGCTCGGGCTCTGCGAGCCGGGTGACGAGGTGATCATGCTGGAGCCCTCCTACGACTCCTACGGTGCGGTGGTTGCGATGGCTGGCGCTGTACGGGTGCCGGTGCGCCTCTCGTACAACGGCCAACGCTGGGTCCTGCCTCCCGGCGCCATCGGCGCGGCAGTAACAGCACGGTCACGGCTCCTCCTGCTCAACTCGCCCCACAACCCAACCGGCAAG